>DASVJU010000201.1:0-1966 GCA_036385755.1 Thermoanaerobaculia bacterium | reverse complement strand
TACGGGAACTGCCACGGCGACCGCTTCTCGTTTGACGAGGTGCTCGCCTTCCTCGCCTCGAAGGGCAAGCTCGAGCATCGCGGCGACGAGGTCGTCCTCGGGTCCGCTCCCGCCTGCTCCGGCCACTGAGCGCGGCCCTGGGCGTCAGGCCGAGAGCGCCGAGACCGCCCGGGCCACGGCCGCGAAATGAAAGCCTGCGGCGACGATGACGAGCGCGTGGAAGATCTCGTGGTATCCGAAGACGCTCGGGAAGGGGTCCGGGCGGCGGAGCGCGTAGACGGCGGCTCCGAGGCTGTAGACGATGCCGCCAGCGGCGAGGAGCGCGACGGCCCCGGTTCCGAGCGCCGCCTTCAGCGCCGGCAGGCGCGGAAGCGCGGCCCAGCCGAGGAGGACGCACACGATCGCCACGAGCGCCTTCGGCGCCTTCACCCACGCGATGGACATCACGATCCCGAGGAGAGCGCCCGCCCAGACGATGCCGAGAAAGATCCAGCCGAGGCGGCTCCCGAGGAGAAAGCTGAGCGGCGTGTACGTCCCGGCGATGAGGAGAAAAATCGCGGAGTGGTCCAGCCGGCGCCAGACCGCGCGGAGTCTTTCTGACCAGTTCTTCCGGTGGTAGATCGCGCTGACGGCAAAGAGAGAGACGAGGGAGATCCCGTAGACGAGCGCGCCGGCACGGGCGCGCGCCCCGGAGGCGCGGAAGAAGAGGATCGCCCCGGCGATGGCCGCGACGAACGGGGCCACTTCGTGGAGGACGCCCCGGAGAAGAGGTTTGGGGGGAGCCGGAATACCGGTGCTCGGCGTCGTCACGCTTCAATCCTACGCCGCGGTCTTGTGGAAGCGCGAGACGG
Source organism: Thermoanaerobaculia bacterium (assembly GCA_036385755.1). Taxonomy (GTDB): domain Bacteria; phylum Acidobacteriota; class Thermoanaerobaculia; order UBA5066; family UBA5066; genus Fen-183. The sequence goes on along the minus strand of DASVJU010000201.1, from coordinate 1,115 downwards.
CGAGGCCGATGATCGCGAGCGTGTAGAAGGTGAGCCACGCGACGGGCTCCCACAGTTCCGTCAAAGGCGCGCCGCGCAGTACGATGCCGCGGACGACCTGGATGAAGTACTTTGCCGGAATGATGTAGGTGATGTACTGGAAGAACTTCGGCATGCCGTCGATCGGGAAGACGTAGCCCGAGAGGAAGACGAACGGCAGCAGGAAGAAGAAAGACATCTGCATGGCCTGCATCTGCGTCTTTGCGAGCGTCGAGAGGAGCATCCCGAGGCCGAGGACGGCCGCGATGAACATGAGCCCGACGAGATACAACTCGACGATGCTTCCCGCGATCGGCACCTGGAAGAGGAAACGCATGAGGATGATGATGAGCGTGAGCTGAAAGACGCCGATCACGACGAACGGCGCGATCTTCCCGAGGATGGGCTCGACGCGCGTGACGGGCGTGACCTGGAGCTGCTCGAGCGTCCCGCGCTCCCTCTCGCGCACGATCGCCATCGCCGTGAACTGGATGAGCGTGAAGCTCAGGAGGATCGCGATGAGCCCCGGGATGATGAACGTCGCGGTGCGGAGATCCGGGTTGTACCAGGGCCTCACGCGCAGGTCGACGGGCGGGCCGGATTCCTTCCAGCCGGCCCTCGCCGCGAGCGTCCGGAGCGAGAGCTGGCTCGAGATGCCGCCCGCGATCGCCATCGCCTGGCTCGCGGTCGTCGTGTCCGAGGCGTTCACGACGAGGAGCGCCTTCGCGCTCGTGCCGCGCCGGCGGTTCTTCCCGTAGTCGTGGTCGATCACGAGGCCGACGGAGGCGTGGCCCGCGTCGATCTCGTGGCGTAGCGCGGCCTCGGAGTCGACGTGCTTGACGATGTCGAAGTACTCGCTCGACGTCATTTTCGCGACGAGCTCGCGGCTGTCGTACGACTTGTCCTCGTCGAGGACCACCGTCCGGAGGTGCTTGACGTCGTAGTTGATCGCGTAGCCGAAGATGAGCGTCTGGAGAATCGGCACCATCACGATCATCCGGAGCGTGATCGTGTCGCGGCGGAGTTGGAGGAATTCCTTGCGGACGAGGGCGAGAAGTCTCGACATGGGCGCCTCCTCAGGCCGCCGCCGCGTTCGC
>DASVJU010000200.1:0-3281 GCA_036385755.1 Thermoanaerobaculia bacterium | reverse complement strand
TTGAAGCGCACGCGGTCTTCCGCGAACGACTGCTGGAAGAGAATCTTGCCCTTCGCGAGGACGCCGGCTTCCTGGGCGCGCTGCAGCGCTTCCTTGGCGGACTGGCTGATCTGCTCGATCTGCTTGCCCTGGTCGTCGACTTTGCCTTCGGTGGCCTTCTGCTTTTCCTGCAGGTCCTCGAACTGCGTCTCCACGGACTCGATCTTCTTGTCCGTCTTGGCTTGTGCGTCGGCAATTTTCTTGTCGACGTCCGTGGTCGTCGCGCAGCCGGCGAGCGAGAGGCTGAGGGCCGCAACGGCGGCGGTGAGCAGGGAAAGGGAGTTTCGGTTCATGTCGAGAGTCCTCCTGTTGTTCGTTAGCCCTTTGCGGGCGGAGCCGGACCCTTGTAGCCAGCCCGGACGCGGATCGCCCGGAGCGGACCGGAGAGCCGGAGAGCGATGCGGCGGAAGCGCACGGGCCCTGTGCCCGCGGCCGTGAAGCCAAGAAGATACTGGGCGCGAAGGTCCTTCTCGATGAGCCGGACGGAATCCGGCAGGCGGGAGGCCTCGTCCACGATCGAGAGGCGGCCGCCCGTGATTCGCGCCACGTGCCCGAGGATTTCCAGGTTCAGGAGTCCTTCGAGGGACTGGCCCGGCGCGGGGAAGACGGGGGGCCCGGGCGAGCGGAGGCCGATGGGGTAGACGGGCACATCGACGCCTTCGAGGAGGGCCGCGAGGTCGTCGCGGGAGAGCTCGGACGCGTTGTCGATCCCGTCGGTGAGAAGGATGATGGCGCGCGAGCCGTTCTTTCCGAGAAGGGACTTGTCGGGCATCTTCGCGAGAGCGTCGAAGAACGCCGTCCTGCCGAACGGCTTCACCGCGTTGACGGCCGCGACGACGCGCGCCGTGTCCTGGGTGAACGAGACGACCTCCCGGACCGCCCCCTCGGCGAACACGAAGAGCGCGAAGTCGTCGCCGGGAATCTTCTGTTCCACGAGAGCACTCACGGCGGCGCGAGCGCCTTCGAGCTTTCCGGCCATGTCCATCGACCCCGACCCGTCGAGAAGGATCGTGAACGAGACGGGGGCGTCGTCGCTGCGCGCGAAGAGGTCGGTCTTCACGCGGGTGCCCTCCACGAGCAGGGTGACGTCCTGTTCGCGCAGATTGCGCACCGGGCGCCCTTTGAGGTCGGTGACCACGAAGGGCACCAGAACGTAAGTGACTTCGACCGAGGTCGTAGTTTTTGCCGGCTCCGTGGAAGGTGTGGGAATCACCTCGGCCGAGGCAAGAGCCGCGGAAACGAGCAGCGAAGCGAGGGTAAACTGTTGAAGGTGAATCATTTCGTGGAGCGCGCGCCCGCCCTCCGGGAGGAAGTGTTGCGCCCTTTCGCCGGTATGGAGCAAATAGGCCGCCAGAGGCGGCCCGAAGCTCACAAGAACGTGACGTGGCTTACAGGTTCGGCCGGATCAGTTCGGCGTGCGAGAAGAAAAAGGTGACCTCGCGCGCGGCGTCGGCGGGATTCGCCGAGCCGTGCGCGGCGTTGCGCTCGATGGACTGGCCGAACTCCTTGCGGATCGTACCCGCGTCGGCCTTCGCCGGGTCGGTCGCGCCCATGACGGAACGCCAGTGCGCAACCGCGTTCTCGCGCTCGAGGACGGCGACGTAGACGGGGCCCGATGTCATGTACGCGACGAGCGCGCCGAAGAAGCCCTTCGCGCTGTGCTCGCCGTAGAACGACTCGGCCTCGGCCTTCGAGATGACGCGCCGCTTGAAGGCGACGACGCGGAAGCCCTCGGCCTCGATGCGCGCAAGGATCTTTCCGGCGTTCTTCGAGGCGACGGCGTCGGGCTTGATGATGGCGAATGTCTTTTCCATGCGGCCGCGGAGTATACGCGGCCCCGTGCCCCTTGCGGCCGCGCGTGGTCCTTGATTAGGCTCGGGGGATGAAGAGCCTTTTTTCGCCCTCCGACCGCCAGCAGATCCTCGACCGACTCGGGAAGCTCCAGGCGGGCGCGACGCGCCAGTGGGGGAAGATGGACTCCGCGCAGATGCTCGCGCACTGCGCGGCCGCCCTCGAGGTCGGGGTCGGCGACCGGGTGCTCCCGCACCGGCTGATCGGAAAGATCTTCGGCCCGTTCGTGAAGAGCTCGCTTCTCGGCGAGAAGCCCTTCTCGAAGAACTCTCCGACCGATCCCACGTTCGTCGTGAGCGACACCCGCGACTTCGTGAAGGAGAAGGCGAGACTCGTCGCGCTCGTGAACCGCTTCGGCGATGCGGGCCCGTCCACCGCGGACGGGCGCATGCATTCCTTCTTCGGCCGCCTCAAGGGCGACGAGTGGGGCGTCATGATGCACAAGCACCTCGACCACCACCTCAGGCAGTTCGAGGCGTAGGGCCGGCCGAGTCGACGTTACGGACAGGTCGACACGGGCCGCTGGAGGATCGCGGGCTCGGGTGCGACGAAGACCGCACGTTCGCCCGCCGGCACCAGCGAGGCCGCCGCGAGCCAGGCGGCGTCGAATTGGCTCGGGTAAAGCCGCATGTCGGACGTGAGGGCGTTCCAGGCGGGGCCGCCCGTCGCGGCGAGCTGCTCGTTCGCGTCGAAGCGAAGCGCATCGGGCGACGCCGGACTGAAATGCAGCGCCAGAGGCTGCGCTTCGACCTGAAGGCGAGTCTCGAGGAGGTAAACGGCAGGCGGCGCGCTCAGGAGCTTCATCGCGTCGAGGACGATGGCGGCGATCGCCCGGTGGTCCGGATGGCACGTGGTCCCGTGACGCGGATCGAACGTGAGGACGAGGTCGGGTGCTTCGGCCCGGATGAAGCCCGCGATCGTGCCGACGATCTCCCGGGATCCGCCGGCGTCGATGTCCCACGGCGGAGGCGAGGTGCCGCCACCGTCCGGCAACGACAGGAGAATCGCGTCGGCGCCGAAAAACTGAGACGAGCCGCCTGCCTCGCCGCTGCGAACGGTCGCGAGGTCGGGGCGGCAGCCGTCCGGGAGAAGGCACGTGCCGGTCCCGCCTCGTGTCGCCGTAAGGAGGGAGCAGTGGGCGCGTCCGCTGCCGCACCAATGCGCGAGGAGAGGCGCCACGAGCACCTCGTCGTCGGGATGAGCCGCGATCACATGACCGACGCCGGAGCGGGAAGCCGCCCGGGTGCCGCTACGGGAGCGACCGGCTGCGGCGCGGACGAGACCGGAGGATGAACGCGGCTCTGCGCGCCGGCGGGAAACGCGAGCGAGGCGAGCGCGGCGGCCAGAGCGGAAACGCGGCGCGAAGCGCTCATCTTCCTCTCGGAGTGCGG
>DASVJU010000199.1:0-17425 GCA_036385755.1 Thermoanaerobaculia bacterium | reverse complement strand
AGGCTCTTCCAGATGGAGCTGCAGCGCCGGCTGGCGGGCGGCGAGCTCGCCGAGATCTTCGGCCGCGCCGCGCTTCCCTCGGACCGTCTGCACCGGATCTACGGCTTCTCACGCGTCGCCGAGGCAGCCGTCCCGCTCCTTCCGCCGGACGAGCGCGCGGACGTGGAGGCGCTGACGGACGGCATCAACGCCTTCATCGATTCGCATCGGCGACGCTGGGGGCTCGAGTTCACGCTCCTGCGCTTGACGCCGCGGAGGTACACACCGGCCGATGCGCTGCGCGTTCTCCTCATGATGTGCGAGGAGCTTTCCTCCACGTGGAAGAGAGAGATTGCCGTCGAGCGCCTTCTCTCGCGGCCGTCCTCCGTGCGGCGCTTCCTCACGTCCGGGCTCACGGCCGACGATCTCGTCCTCCTCCCCGATGCCGCCAAGCCCGAGCTGCCGCCGGTGCCGGGCCCGGGCGGCGCGGCGCCGCTTTCGTCTCCTCGCTCGTCTCCTCTCTCGGCCCTCGGGTTCAGGGCGGCGGGCGATCGGGACGAGGTTCCGGGATCGAACAGCTGGGCCGTCTCCGGCGCCCTCACGAAGAGCGGCCTGCCGATCCTCGCGAACGATCCTCATCTCGGAATGAGCGCGCCGGGAATCTGGCTGCCGATGCGGTTCGTCATCGGCGGGCGTCTCGTCGAAGGGGTCACGCTGCCCGGCCTGCCCGGCGTGATGATCGGGCGGAACGAGCGCGTGGCGTGGGCGTTCACGAACCTCTACTCCGACGTTCAGGACCTCTATCGCGAGACGATCGTCGACAGCCGAGTGAGGCGCGGCGCGGAGTGGGAGAAAGTCGCGCTGCGCGAGGAGACGGTCTCGGTCCGTGGAGCCGCCGCGGAGCGCCTCGTCATCCGCTCGACGTCGCACGGTCCTTTCGTGACGGGGAATCTCGCCCTGAAGTGGGTCGCGCTCGACCCCGCGAACCTGAGACTTCCGTCTTCGAGCGTGATGCGGGCCGGGGACGCCGAGAGTGTCGACAGAGCGCTCGACGGATTCCTCGCGCCCGGGCAGAACGTCGTGTGGGCGGACGCGGCGGGGAACATCGGCTGGCGGGCGACGGGACTCGTGCCGGTCCGCCGCTCCGGAACGGACGGCAGCATTCCCTATGACGGCTCGGACGCCCGGAACGACTGGCGCGGTTTCGTTCCGCAGGGAGAGATGCCGCGTGTCGTGAACCCCGCGGAGGGTTTCCTCGCGACCGCAAACCAGCGCGTCGCGGGCACGAGCTGGCCCCACGTCCTCGGGACCGACTGGCCCTCGCCCGCGCGGGTGCGGCGAATCGCGACGCTGCTCGAAGAGGCGGGGCGCGCGGGGCGCAAACTCGATCGCGCGGCGATCGAGGCCATCCAGCTCGACACGGCGTCGCCCGTTCTCGCCGCCACGATGGAGGCGCTCGCTCCGCTTCTTCCGCCGGATTGGGGCGCGCGCTTTCGCGGCTGGGACGGTCGCGCCGAAGCGGCGTCCTCGCGCTTTCTCGTCGCGCGCGTGTTTCGCCGGAAATTCGGAGAGCGGACGCTCAAGGCGTGGCACGTCGCTCCGGACTTCGGCCTCGCGGAATACCGCGTCCTGGATCTCGCGCGGGCGGACGACGCGGCGTTCCGCGGCGCCGCGCTCGGCCCGAAGGCGACCTTCGTGAAGGGCGCGTGGGACGAGGCGCTCGCCGATCTCGAGGCGAAGAACGGCAGGGACGTGTCCCGCTTCCCCTGGGGCGAGGCCAACCGGCTCGCCGTCCGCCATCCGCTCGGACGCGTGCCCGGCCTGTCCTGGCTCTTCGATCCGCCTTCGTTCCCGCAGGGGGGAGCGACGGGCGTGGTGCGCGTCGCGTCCCCGACGTTCGGGCAGTCCGTGCGCTTCATCGTGGACTGGGGCGCACCCGGCGAGGCGACGCTCGTCATCCCGTTCGGTGTCTCGGGACACGCGGGCTCCCGGCACCGCTTCGACCAGCTTCCGACCTGGCGGGACGGCGATCCGTCGGGCGCGGTGACGCGTTTTTCGAGGCCCGCGAAAGAGACGGCCGGGTTCGCCCCATGAGCGTTTCTTCCGTCCTCATCGCGGTCGTCCTCACGGTTACCGCAGTCCCGAGGGCGCTCCCGCAGGGTGGCGTCGCCGAGATCCGCATTAAGAGCGACGCCCCGCTCGCGAGCCTCGTCCTCGTGGACGGCGACCGGCGCATTCTCCTCGAAAGGGATCCGTCCGGTCGGACCTTCGGCGGCCTTCTCGGCTTCGACCTCGACGCGAAGGTCGGGACGCGCGAGGTGGTCGTCGAGACCATCGAGGGTGCGTCGCGTCTCGCTCTCCCGCTCGAGGTGCTCCGTGGCAGGTTCCGGATTCAGAAATTGTCCGTCGACCCGAAGTACGTCGAAGTTCCCCCCGCGGAGTGGGAGCGCGTGAAGGCGGACGGCGCGCGGGTGAACGCCGCCTACCGCAGCGCGGAGCCGGCGCGGCGCTGGTCGTCCTTTTCGCGGCCTGTTGCGTTCGAGGGCGGAAATTTCGGCGCCCGGCGTGTCTACAACGGAAAGACGCAGAGCTTCCATGCGGGGCTCGACATGCTGGCGCCGATGGGCACGTCCGTGCAGGCGGCGGGGGACGGCCGCGTCGCCCTCGCCGGCGACCTCTACTTTTCGGGCGGCACTGTCCTCCTCGATCACGGCGGCGAGCTCTTCACGCAGTACATGCACCTCTCGCGCATCGACGTGAAGGACGGAGACATCGTCGCGAAGGGCACGATTCTCGGCCTCGTCGGCGCCACCGGCCGCGTCACGGGCCCGCACCTCCACTGGGGAGCAAAGCTGCACGGCGCGCGCGTGAACCCCGAGGATCTCCTCGCGCTCCCGGCCTGGCCCTTGCCCGGCGTGGACGCCGCCCGCTGAACTAGACTCGCGGCATGAGTGTTTCGATCACGGGCAGGCTCTCCTCTCCCACCGGCACGGAGCTCCGACATGGCCCTTCCGGAGCGCTTCTCGAGACGACTGCGCCGAAGGACAACGGCGGCGACGGAAGCCGCTTTTCGCCCACGGACCTCTGCGCCGCGTCCCTCGCCGCGTGCGCGGCGACGACGCTGAGTCTCTATGCGACGCGGAACGGGATCCCCGTGACGTCCGTGACGTTCGAGATCGAGAAGCACATGACGCCCGAGCTCCCGCGTCGCATCGCGAAGCTCGTCGCGCGCTACCGCATCGCGTCGCCCTGCGGCGACCCGGACTTCCAGAAGCTCGTCGCCGCGGGCAAGACCTGCCCCGTGAGGCGCTCCCTCCACCCGGACGTCGTCGTCGAGGAGGTCTGGGAGCGGGCGTGAAGGGTCAGGGCGCGGAAGGGAAGGACCCCGTCGGGCTCATGGGAATCCGCTCGACGTCGATCTCGTAACCGGCGTCCTCCCACGCGTCGAGCCCGCCTTCGAGGGGCCGGACGAGGGCGAATCCGCGGTCCATGAGGAGGCGTGCCACACGGGCCGCCGAGGCTTCATTGGGTCACGTGCAGTAGAGGACGATCTCCCGGTCGGTCGGCAGGTGGCCGATTTTCTCGTCCAGCTCGAGGATGTTGACGACGATGGCCCCCGGGATCCGCCGCGCGTCGCGCAGGCGCGCGCCGCCCGAACGCACGTCGACGATCAGCGGCGCCTTGCCCTCGTCCATGAGCTTCCGCAGGTCCGCAACGCGGATGCGTGCCATGCGAAGGAAGCGGTAGAAGCGGCGCCTCTGGTGCCACTTTGCGAGCACGTAAAGGAGAAGCCCGCCCGCGAGAAGAACGAACGCCCATCCGCCGAGGCTCGCGAGAAACGAGAGGACGCGCCCGATCGTGCCGTGAAAAGCCGCCCCGAGGCCGAGCGCCGAGCCCGTCCAGAGGAGCGTGCCGCCCGACGTGAAGAGGAGAAAGCGGGGGAAGGACGTCCCCGCGGCGCCCGCGAGGGGCGGCGCGACCGTCGAGTAGCCCGGGACGAACTTCGCGAAGAGGAGGGAGGCGAGACCGTACTTCTCGAAGACGCCCTCCGTCTGCCTCACGCACGTGTCGGGGGAGAGCGAGAGGCGGCAGAGCGTCTTCAGGACCCGCTGCCCGTACCGCCGGCCGAGGAGGAACCAGAGCGCGTCCGCGAAGACGGTCGCGACGAACGCGGCCAGGAGGACCTTCCCGAACGGCAGCCGCCCGTCCGCGGCGAGCGCGCCCGCGACGACGAGCGTCGGGACCGCGGGCAGAGGGAGGCCGAGCTGCTCGACGAGGACGTTCAGAAACACGAAGCCGACGCCGTGCCTTAGGACGAGGGCGGTGAGCTCGTTCACCTCAGCTCACGCCCGTGGAGGACGAGGAGACGGACGCCGGATCGACGCCGAGGCGCGCGAGGGCGCGCTCCCAGAGCCCGTCGACGTCGTTCGTGAAGACCAGCCCGGGTTCCCACGGGAGGACGAGCCACGAGCCTTCCTCCATCTCGCTCTCGAGCTGGTCGGCCGCCCAGCCGGAATAACCCATGACGAGGAGTCCGGGCGTGCCCGCGTTCGGAGGAGCGGTGAAGAGCCTGGGGAGGATCTCGGCGGCCGCCGACACGCGGAGCCCCGGCGCCATCTCGATCGACTCGACGCCCTGTACCTCTTCGCAGAAGAGCGCGACGAGCCCGTTCGTGAGGACAGGCCCGCCGACCCTGAGCGGAGTCTCCGGGTGAACGGCCGTGTCGAGGGGCGGTGCGAGGAGCTTGATGGCGGGTTCGCCGAGAAGGCGGTTCACGATCCATCCCAGGGCGCCTTCGCGCGTGTGATGGCCCATGACCACGACGGTCTTCGAGAAATTCGGGTCCAGCATCACGGGCGCGGCCAGGAGCAGATAGGGCGTCGTCAGGGACTCGACCACGCGCGGAGCCTAGCGCGGCTGGCCGTCCCGCCGGAAGTGGTGCGTTCCGGTGCGAAGGCCCCCCAGGCCGCCCGGGCGACGGACGCGATCGCGGCCTCCCGCGCCGCGGCGTCCGCGCCTCCGCGCACGAAGACGGCGAGGACGAGATGCGAGCCGTCGGGCAACGTGACGATCCCCGCGTCGTTCGAGCACGCGCCGACGGTGCCGGTCTTGTCGAACACTTCGGTCCCCTTCGGGACTCCCGCGCGGAGGCGCCGATCGCTCGTCGCGCACCGGCGCATCGCGTCGAGGATGAAGTCCGTGCGCGGGCGCGGCAAGAGTTCGCCCCGGAAAAGACGCGCGAGCATCTCGGTCATCGCGTCCGGCGACGTTCCGTTCTGTACGCCCCGCTCGAACGCGGCGAAGTCCTTCTTCCTCGCGGCGTCCATGCCCTTCTCGTCGAGGGAGACCCGGACGCCGGTCACCCCGCGCGCGAGGAGAGCCTTCTCGACGGCGGAAGGCCCGCCCATGAGCTCGACCAGCTTGTCGGCCGCGGTGTTGTCGCTGTAGACGAGCATGACGTCGATCATCCGCGAAACCGTGACGCGCATCCCCGGCTTCCATTCGTCGTGCAGAGGTCCGATCTTTCGCCGGTCCGCCGGACGGATCTCGACGTCCTGGTCGAGGCGCAGGGCCCCCTTCTCGACGGCATCGAGCGTCGCAATCGCGACAGGAACCTTGAAGACGCTCGCCATCTGGAAGCGCTCTCTACCCTGGTGGGCGATGCGCCGGCCGGACTCGAGGTGGAGGACGGAAACGCCGATCGAGGCCCCGGTGCTCTTCTCCGCTTCCTCGGCGGCGCGGACGATCGCGGCGCTGGCGGTGTCGGGAGATGGTTCCGGTGCGGGGGCGGCGAGGGCTAGAAGCGCGATTGGCAGGACGAAGTTCAAGGGGAACCTCCTAAGAGAAATCTTCTTAGAAAGTGAATATCAAGGTCGGTGCCAGCGCGAGGCCGCGCCAAACGGCGGAGAACGCGAACGCGAATCTCCGATTCAGCGCAATCAGTCCTCGAGGTACGTGTATTGCGACAGGACCTGCTCGAAATCCTTCGCGATGGCCTTCGCTTCTAACTCCTTGACCTTCTTGCGCTCGGTGGCGCGCCGAAGCTGCCGCCAGACGCCGTCGAGCATCTCGTCGCGGTCGTAGTTCATGTACGAAAGGACGCGCTCGCACGACTCACCCGGCAGCACGTCCTGGATGCGCGTGCGGCCGTCTTCGTCCACGCTCGCGAGCACCTCGTGCGCCTCGCCGAAGAGGTTGTGGAGGTCGCCGAGAACGTCCTGATACGCCCCGACGAGACAGAAACCGATGTAGTAGGGCGTTCCCTTCCGGAACTCGTGAAGCGGAAGCGCTTCCTTGATGTCGCGCAGGTCGATGAACTTCTCGATCTTGCCGTCCGAATCGCACGTGATGTCCGCGAGCGTGGCGACTTCGGCCGGCCTCTCTCTCAGGCGGTGGATCGGCAGGATCGGAAAGAGCTGGTCGATCGCCCACACGTCGGGCAGCGACTGGAAGACCGAGAAGTTCATGACGTACTTGTCGGCGAGCATGACCTCGATCTGCTCGAATTCCTCGGGAATGTCCTTGAGTGTGTGGAGGTGACGGCGGATGCGCGCGCAGATGTTCCAGTAGAGGATCTCGCCTTTGCTGCGGTCCTCGAGGGAGACATAACCCAGATTGAACAGGGTGAACAACTCTTCCTTGTACTGGAGCGCGTCGTGGTAGCTCTCGCGCACGGTCTTCGCCGTGACGCCCTGCCATACGTCGTAGAGCTCGCGCACGACGTGGTTCTCGTCGCCGTCGAGCTTCACGGTCCGGCCCTGTTCGATGCGGTCGGCCACGTCGAGGACGTTCGTCACGAGCACCGAGTGGTACGCCGTGATCGCGCGGCCCGACTCCGTGACGAGCGTCGGGACGGGGACCTTCTCCTCGTCGCAGATCGACTTGATCGTGTAGACGATGTCGTTCGCGTACTCCTGGACGGTGTAGTTCATCGACGAGTCGAAAGCCGTCTTGCTGCCGTCGTAGTCCACGCCGAGGCCGCCGCCGAGATTCAGGAATTTGACCTCGACGCCCGACCGGTACAGCTTGGCGTAGACACGGCCCGCTTCCTTGATCGCGTTCTTGACCTTGCGGATGTCGGTGATCTGCGAGCCGATGTGGAAGTGGATCATGACGAGGCTGTCGAGCATCTTCCGGTGACGGAGGATCTCGACGGCGTCGAGCATCTCGGTCGTCGTGAGGCCGAACTTCGCGGCCTCGCCGCCCGACTTCGCCCACTTGCCCGAGCCGCGCGCATACAGCTTGCTGCGCATCCCGATCAGGGGCTTCACGCCGCGCTTTTTCGCGACGTCGAGGATGCGCTCGAGCTCGGACACCTTCTCGAGGATGAGGACGACCGTCTTGCCCATCCGGAGCCCGTTCAGCGCGAGCTTTATGAAGGCCTCGTCCTTGTAGCCGTTCGTCGTGATGAGGCAGTCCGGGCCGAGGTCCTGCGAGAGCGCGGCGAGGAGCTCGGGCTTGCTGCCCGCCTCGAGGCCATACCCGTATTTGCGGCCCGACTGGATGATCTCGCGCACGACGACCTTCTTCTGGTTCACCTTGATGGGAAACACTCCGCGGTACACGCCGTCGTATTCATATTCTCTGATCGCGCGCAGGAATGCCTCGTTGAGCTCCTTCACTGTCGCGTCGAGAATCTGCGGGAACCGCACGACGACCGGCGTGGAGATGCCGCGCAGGGCGACGTCGTCGATGACGCCCTTGAGGTCGACGAAACGATGATTTTCGCGCGTGGGGTGGACGAGGAGGTTTCCGTCGTCCGAGACGGAGAAGAAGCCCTTGCCCCAGTTCTCGATGCCGTAGAGCTTCTCGGCATCGGCGAACTTTTCCGGGACCCGGATACGGGATGGTTTCGGGGCCTTGGGCCCCCGGGAAACGGCGGCGCTCGTCGACATCGCGCGAATCTTACGGGAAGGGAAGGCCGGTTCGTGCCGAAAAGTTCGGCGGTAGGATGATCCTGTGAAGATTCCATTCCACGTGCTGTCGGGCTTCCTGGGTGCCGGAAAGACGACCGCGGTCAAGGACCTCCTGGCGCGCCGGGCCGATCGCGAGCGGATTGCGGTCGTCGTGAACGAATTCGGAACGCTCGGCGTGGACGGCGCACTCCTGTCGGATTGCGCGAGCTGCATCCTCAAGGAAGTTCCGGGCGGCTGCGTGTGCTGCACGGCGATGGCCGACCTCGAGGCTTCGCTCGAGGAGGTGTCGGACCTCGTGGCGCCGACGCGCTTCGTCCTCGAGCCGACCGGGCTCGCGAGGCCGTCCGAGCTCGTCGACCTCCTGCGCGGCCCGCGCTGGGCGAACCGCTTCGACGTGCGCCCCGTCATCACGATCCTCGATCCGCAGCAGGATCTGCGGAAGACGTACGCCGAAAGCGCGCTGTTCCGGGACCAGGTGGACGTCGCGGACGTCCTCGTCGTGAACCGCTGCGACCTGGCGTTGGAAGAGGAGATTCTTCGAGCGGAGGAATTCGCCCGCTCTCTGGCGCCGCCGAAGCTGCGAATCGTTCGGGCATCGCACGGGGTGCTCCCCGACGAAATCTGGGACCTCGAGCGGCCGGATGCGCCGCAGGGGACGGCCCTCCTCGCGGCGGCGGCCTCGCCACATCACCTTCATGGAAATTCCGTAGAAGGACATGTCGGAAAGGGCCTCGCCCACCCCCCGGAGAGGGTCTTCGACGCCGATCGCCTCCTGGCCGCGCTCGAGGCGCTGTGCTCGGGCACGCTCACGCAGGGACGCGTCGCGCGCGCCAAGGGCCTGTTCCACACGACGGCGGGCTGGCGCCTCCTGGAGATCGCGGGTGGCAGGCTATCGACCGGGCCGACCTCCTGGCGGCGCGACAGTCGCGTGGACGTCATTCTCAAGGACCCGGAAGAGAAGGATTTCTTTGAATGGGAAAGAGTGCTGGAGGATTCGCTCGTGCCCGCCGATGCACCACTTCTGATGCTGGAAGACGGCGCCGGCGCGATGCGCGCATACGACCCCAGGGGGTTCGAGGCGCTCGCCCAGCACCTTTCCAAGAAATCTCCTCCTCTTCCCTCGTCGGCTTCCCGGGTTGCGGCCTTCCGCCTCGGAGATGTGATGGCCCACGCGGGCCTCGCGCGCGAGGGCGACTGGATGTGGCTCGTGATGGATTCCGGCCTCTTCGGCGTCGGCGGGCCGCGGCATGTGCTCGAGAACGGCGTCGTCTTTCCCAGCGACGGCGCGTTCCGGTACGTCCTGTCCGACCAGGCGGCTCGCGGCGCCGAGGACGAAGTCGACGCGTGCCGCGATCTCGCGAATGTCTGCGGCGTGCGGCTTGGAATCGCGCCCGGCGGCGCGGAAGGAGCTCCCTCATGACCGGGAAGTCGGGCCTGCTTCTCTACGGTGTAAACGGCTACACCGGGAAGCTCATCCTCGAGGTGGCGCTGCGCGAGGGGCTCAGGCCCGTCCTCGCGGGCCGCCGCGCGGCGGCTGTCGAGCCGATCGCGAAGGCGCACGGCTTGAAGAGCCTCTGCTTCTCACTCGAGGATCCCCTGACCGTAGGGCGTCTTCTCGAGCCGTTTTCCGCGCTGCTTCTCGCGGCGGGTCCGTTTTCGAAGACGAGCGCCCCGGCCCTCGAGGCCTGCCTGCACGCGAAGACCGCCTACCTCGACATCACGGGCGAGGTCGCGGTGTTCGAGGCCGCATTCGCACGCGACGCGGACGCGAAGAAGGCGGGAATCCCGGTCCTGCCCGGGACAGGCTTCGACGTCGTGCCGTCGGACTGCCTGGCCCGAGCGCTTTCGGAGGCCCTGCCGGGGGCGGAAACACTCACTCTGGCCTTCCGCGGTTTCAAGCCGAGCGCGGGGACGATGAAGACGATGGTCGAAGGCGCCCACAAGGGCGGGCTCGTGCGCGCGGGCGGGAAGCTCGTGGCCGTGCCTTCGGCCTGGAAGACGATGGAGGTCCCGCTCCCCGAGCCGCGCCTCGCGATGACGATTCCGTGGGGCGACCTCTCGACTGCGTACCGCTCGACCGGCATTCCCGACATCGAGGTCTACATGGCGGTGCCGCCGTCGGCGGTCGCGAACGCGCGGCGCATGCGCTGGCTCTCGCCCGTGCTCGGCCTGCCGTTCGTGCAGGCTTTTCTCATGAGGCGCATCGAAAAGAAGGTCAAGGGCCCGACGGTGGAGGACCGCGACCGGGAGCGGTCGTTCCTCTGGGGGCGCGTCACGAAGGACGGACGCGCGGTGACCGGCACGCTCGAAACGCTCGAGGGTTACGCGCTGACGGCCGAAACGTCGGTCGCGATCGCGAAGCGCGTGTTGGCGGGCGCCGTTCCGGGCGGCGTCCACACGCCGTCGCTCGCGTTCGGGGCGCGCTTCATCGAGACGATCCGGAACTCGACGCTCAGGGTGCCCGCGTGACCCCGGTCCGTCTCGCCGTCCGCCACGTCACGAGCCGCCCGCTGAGGAGCGCGCTCACGGTCGCCGCGATCGGTCTTTCCGCAGGGCTCGTCGGGTTCCTCTATCTCGTGAACGGCGCGCTCAAGAACGACTGGTCCGAGAACATGGGCCGCCGCGCGATGGTCATGGCGAAGTCGTCGTTCTTCGAGAAGCTGCCGATGGCGTACCTCGCGAAGCTCGAGGACGTCCCCGGCGTCCAGCGCGTCTGCCCTTTCGACTTCCTCATGGCGTTCTGGCAGAACGACCGGCCCGAGAACGCCGTGCCATTTCAAGCGGCGCCCGCGGACGCGTTCCTCGAGGTCTACATGGAGGCGAAGATCCCGCCTGAACAGGTCGCCGCATGGAAAGCCGACCCGACGGGATCGGTCATCGGTCCGATCCTCGCGAAGCAACACGGCTGGAAGGTCGGCGACAAGATCGTCCTCAAGGCGCCCGTGCCGGGCGGCGTCATCGAGACGACGGTGCGCGGGATGATGACGTACAAGCTCGACAACGGCCTCTACGTCCACCGCAAGTACTTCGAGAACCTGACGGGCGACGCGGGGCAGGTCGGGATGTACTGGATCCTCGCGAAGACGCGGCCCGACGTGGAAAAGGTAACGGCCGAGATCGAACGCCGTCTCGAGAACGCGCCCATCCCGATCCGCGCGATGAGCGAGAAGCAGTGGCAGCTCATGTTCATGGAGATGCTCGGGAACGTGCAGGCGCTCCTCGGCGGGATCGGTCTCGCGACGGCCTTCACGCTCTTTCTCATCACGAGCAACACGCTCGCGATGTCGGCCCGCGAACGACGGGGTGAGGCGGCGCTGCTCCGGATCCTCGGGTTCTCGCGCAAGACCGTGCTTCGACTGCTCGTCCTCGAGGGCGCGTTCTTCGGGGCGGCGGGGGCGGTGCTCGCCGTCGGGTTCATGAACCTCTTCGCGCGGCTCGTCGAGAGAGCCATCATCGACACGCAGTGGGCGGGGATCGGCGCTCTCCTGAGGGCGGATGCGACGATGGTCGCTGTCGTCGCGGGGTTGTCCCTCCTCGTTGCCATCGCGTCCTCGCTCGTCCCGGCCATCAGCCTCTCCGGCCGGCCGGTCGTGAGCCTCGCGCGCGAGACGGCGTAGGTAAACTCCTCCCATGACGCCTCTTTTCCCGGATCTCGAGCCAACCCGCACGTTTCGGCTGCGCGTTTCGGACCTTCACGAGCTGCACGTCGAGGAAGCGGGCAATCTGTCCGGCCCACCGGTCGTCTTCTTTCACGGCGGGCCGGGCGCCGGCGTGTCCCCGATCCACCGACAGTTCTTCGACCCGTCGTTCTGGCGGGTGATCCTCTTCGACCAGCGCGGGGCGGGAAATTCGACGCCGCTCGGCGAGCTGCGCGAGAACACGACGTGGGATCTCGTGGCGGACACCGAGAAGATCCGCGAGCATCTCGGGATCGAGAAGTGGCTCGTGTTCGGGGGCTCGTGGGGCTCGACGCTGGGCCTGGCCTATGCCGAGAGGCATCCCGAGCGCGTCACCGGTCTCATCCTCCGCGGAATCTTCCTCGCCCGGAAGTCGGAGCTCGAGTGGAGCTTCGCCGACGGTGTGCGGCGCATCTGGCCCGATGCGTGGGAGGCCTTCGTGGCGCTTCTGTCGACGCGCGAGCGCGGGTCCATCGTGCGCGCGTATCACCGGCGGCTCACGTCGGAGGATGAGGAGGAAAGAACGGCGGCCGCGCTCGCGTGGAACGCTTTCGAGGGGGTCGCGAGCCACCTTCTCCCGGACACGAAGGCTCCCGATCCGGAGGACCGGGAGCGCGAGATCGCGCTCGCGCGCATCGAGGCCCACTACTTCATCAACGGGTCGTTCCTCGAGAGCGACGACCAGCTCCTGAAGGACGCGTGGCGCCTGCGCACGCTGCCGGGCGTCATTGTGCAGGGCCGCTACGACCTGGTCTGCCCGATGCAGTCCGCGTGGGACCTCGCGGCGGCCTGGCCCGAGGCGCGGCTGGTGGTCGTGCCCGGGGCCGGCCACGCGGCGGACGAGCCCGGCATCTCGAGCGCGCTCGTCGAGGCCACGGAAGAGTTCAAGAAGCAGGTCTGAGGGATCATTCGCCATGCTCGAAAGCCGCCAGGCGAAGGACATCAACGCGAACGACGTGGTGCTCGGCCTCGACGCCGCGGCGATCCGCGAGTCGTTCGTCGAAAAGCTGTTCTTCGAGGTCGCGAAGTTCCCGGGCGTCGCGACGCGGAACGATCACTACCTCGCGCTCGCCCGCGCGGTGCGAGACCGCATCCTCCACCGGTGGATCCGCTCGGCGCGCACCTATCTCGAAGGCCAGCACCGCACGGTCATCTACCTCTCCGCCGAGTACCTCATGGGACCGCAGCTCGGCAACAACCTCTTCAACCTCGGCATCGAGGGCCCGGCGCGCCAGGCCATGGAGTCGCTCGGCCTCAACCTCGACGAATTGATCGAGCACGAAGAGGAGCCCGGCCTCGGCAACGGCGGCCTCGGGCGCCTCGCGGCCTGCTTCATGGACTCGCTGGCGACGCTCGACATTCCGGCCATCGGTCACGGCATCCGCTACGAGTTCGGCATCTTCGACCAGGAGATCGTCGACGGCGGACAGCGGGAACGCACGGACCGCTGGCTCCGGTTCGGCAACCCGTGGGAGGTCCGGCGGTATGAGATCGAGCACCCCGTCGGCTTCGGCGGACACACCGAGACCATCGTGGACGCCGCCGGCCGCTCCCGGGTGAAATGGACGCCCGCCCGCGCCGTACGCGGCGTCCCCTACGACACGCCGGTCGTGGGCTATGGCACGGTGACGACGATCTTCCTCCGCCTGTGGGCGGCGGTTGCCGCCGAGGAGTTCGACCTCGACGCGTTCCAGGTCGGCGAGTACTGGCGCGCGGTCGACGAAAAGATCCGCAGCGAGAACATCACGAAGGTCCTCTACCCGAACGACGACTCGACCGCCGGCAAGGAGCTCCGCCTCCAGCAGGAATACTTCTTCGTCTCCTGCGCCCTGCAGGACTGCATCCGCATCCTTCTCCAGCGGACCACGATCGACAAGTTCGCCGAGAAGTACGCGATCCAGCTCAACGACACCCACCCGGCGCTCGCGGTTCCGGAGCTCATGCGGCTTCTGATGGACGAGCACGGCCTGGGCTGGGACGAGGCGTGGGACATCACGTCGCGCTCGTTCAACTACACGAACCACACGCTGCTGCCCGAGGCGCTCGAGACGTGGCCCCTCCCGCTCTTCGGCCGAACGCTCCCCCGGCACCTCGAGATCGTTTTCGAGATCAACCGCCGCTTCCTCGACGAGGCGCGGGCGCGCTTCCCGGGTGACGACGAGCGGATCTCGCGCCTTAGCCTCATCGACGAGCGGGGTGAGAAGAGCGTCCGCATGGCGAACCTCGCCACCGTCGCCAGCGGGAAGGTGAACGGCGTCGCGGCGCTGCACTCGCGGCTCCTGCGGGAGACCGTCCTCTCGGACTTCGCCGAGCTCTGGCCCGGGCGCTTCACGAACGTCACGAACGGCGTCACACCGCGGCGGTTCGTCGGGCAGTCGAACCCGCGCCTGTCGTCGCTCATCACCGAGGCGATCGGCGAGGGCTGGCTCACGGACCTCGACCGCCTCTCCGGGCTGGAGAAGCTCGCGCCGGACGCGGTCTTCCGGGAGCGCTGGCGCGCCGTGAAGCAGGCCAACAAAGAACGCCTCGCCGCGTGGATCCACGACACGATGGGACGCACCGTCGACCCGCACGCGCTCTTCGACGCGCAGTGCAAACGCATTCACGAGTACAAACGGCAGCAGCTCAATCTGCTGCACATCGTCTGGCTCTACCAGCGGATCCTCCGCGGCGACGTGGCGGGCATCGCGCCGCGCACGTTCCTCTTCGCGGGAAAGGCGGCGCCCGCCTACCAGGCGGCGAAGCTCATCATCCGCCTCGCGACCGCGGTCGGGGAGACTCTCGAGCGGCACGCCGTCGCGAAGGAGCTCATCTCCGTCGTCTTCATTCCCGACTTCAACGTGAAGAACGCGCAGCGGATCTACCCGGCGGTCAATCTTTCGGAGCAGATCTCGACCGCGGGCAAGGAGGCGTCCGGCACCGGGAACATGAAGTTCGCGATGAACGGCGCGCTCACGATCGGCACGCTCGACGGCGCGAACGTGGAGATCCGCGACGCGGTCGGCGAGGAGAATTTCTTCCTCTTCGGGCTGAGCGCGGCCGAGGTGGAGGATCGCGTGCACCGCGGTTACGACGCGCGCGGCATCGTCGCGTCGGACCAGGAACTGGCCGACGTTCTCTCGCTCATCGAGTCGGGCCACTTCTCGCCGGGAGAGCCGGACCTCTTCCGGCCCTTCGTCCGTTCGCTCGTCGAGGAGGACCCTTTCCTCGTCCTGGCCGATTTCCGCGCGTATGTGGAGTGCCAGGCGCGGACCTCCAAAGCCTGGAGCGACGTCGTCTGGTGGACGAGCGCCTCGATCCTGAACGTCGCGCGGATGGGCCGCTTCAGCTCGGACCGGTCGATTCACGACTACGTCCGCGAGGTCTGGCACACGCGGCCCGTGAAGCTCGCGCCGGTGGCGTAAGCGCGAGCGATGCTTCGCCTCCTTCGTCTCTATCCCAAGAAGGCGGGCTCTCTCGCGGTCGGAGCTCTCGCCCGTCTGCGGCTGCCTTCGGGCTTGCGCGGCCCGCTCCTCGGCCGGTTCGCGGCCGCGGTCGGCGCGAACCTGGCCGAGGCGGACCGTCCTCTCGAAGACTATGCGTCGTTTCTCGCTTTCTTCACGCGGCGGCTGAGGCCGGGTCTGAGGCCGCAGGCGCCTGCCGTGGCGGGCGGG
This sequence comes from Thermoanaerobaculia bacterium, assembly GCA_036385755.1. Lineage (GTDB taxonomy): Bacteria > Acidobacteriota > Thermoanaerobaculia > UBA5066 > UBA5066 > Fen-183. Next base: position 2,200 of record DASVJU010000199.1, on the reverse strand, counting down.
ATCAATTCGCCGGTCGATGGGCTCGTGATCGCCGAGGGACGGGTGGAGGAGGGCACGCTCATCCAGGCCAAGGGCCTGCCGTACCGCCTCGCCGAGCTTCTCGATGACGAACCGCTCACCGCCGAGTTCGCCGGCGCGCACTACCAGACGCTCTATCTCGCCCCCAAGGACTATCACCGCATTCACGTCCCGCTCTCGGGAGCGTGCGTCGCGGTCGGGCGCGTGGAAGGGGAGCTCTGGCCCGTCAACGCGGCCTCCACGGCCGCGACGCCGCGGCTCTACGTGAGAAACCGGCGCGCCTACTGGATCGCGCGCGGCGTGCGGGAGGCCGAGGGACTCGTCGTGGCCGCTGTCATGGTCGCGGCGACGCACGTGGGGGGCGTGATCGTGGACCCGCGTTGGCTCGCGGGACGCGCGCTGCCGCGGCGCGGCCGCCTCGAGGTCGCTTCTCTCGCCTGCCTGCCGGGAGACGATCTCGGCGTCTTCGAACTCGGCTCGACGGTCGTTCTGATCGTCGGCGGGCCGAAGGCGGCGGAGTGGAATCCCGCGCGCGGGCTCGGGCCCGTGAAGGTGGGGGAGCGGCTCGGGAGCCTGGCGCGTTGATCCGGGCCGCGCTCGTCGGGTTCCTCCTGCTCGCGGGCGCGTCGCGCGCGGCCGGGCCGGATCCGCTCGTTCTCCGCTGGGGCGGCGACGCGGAGGGCGGCGCGCCCTTTGTCGAAGCCGACCCGCCCGATCCCGCGAAGGTGCGCGGTTTCGACGTCGAAATCGCGTCCGCGCTGGCGAAGGGCCTCGGCCGGAGGCCGCAGTTCGTGCAGGTCGCGTACCAGACGATCGACCAGTCCGTCGCGCGGGGCGATTTCGAGATCGGGATGTCGGGTATGGAGGATGCCCCATCGCGGCGCGCCGCACTCGCCGTGACGCGGCCCTACTTCGAGTTCCGCGAGGTGCTCGCGGTGCGGGCGGCCGACACCGGCCGTTTCCGGACGCTCGCCGACCTCGGAGGCCGCAAGGTCGGGACGCTCTCGGGCACGCTCGCGTTCGACACGCTCCTCGCCGCGCGTGCGGCGGGCGGACTCGAACCCGTCTCCTACGACGACGACGTCCATCCGTACGAGGATCTCGCCCAGGGCCGCGTCGACGCCGTCCTCCTCGACCACGTCCTCGCGGCCCGTTCGGTGAAACGCGTTCCCGGCCTCGCGATTCAGCCCGGAACGGTCGCGACGGGGCACTACGTGGGCGTCCTCGCGAAGGAGAACGCGGCGCTCCGCGACCGCATCGACGGGATCCTGATGGAGGCGATGCGGGACGGGACGCTGAAGAGCATCTTCGAGAGGTGGAACGTCTGGGACGAGCAGCAGGCGAGGTTCCAGGAGAGAGAGATAAAGACTTCTTTGCTTCGGAATTCGGAGGGGACGGGAACGGAGATTTCTTTGAATGGGAATACGGAAGGGAAGGAGAAAGAGAGGATTTCTTCGAATGGGAATACGGCCGGCGGAGCAGCCGGGGCCGCCCTCGCAGCGCGAGAGGCGCCCTCTTCTCCCTCTTCACCTTCTAAGAAATCCCTCTTCTCTTCGTCTTCTCTTTCTCTCGTCATTTCCTATCTCCCCTCTCTTCTGAAAGCCTCGCTCGTCACGATCGTGCTTTCCTGTCTCGCGATGGCGCTCGCCGTCGTGCTCGGCGTCGCGATCGCGAGCGGGCGCGTCTACGGGAATGCGCCGGTCCGCATCCTCCTGACGGCGTACGTCGAGATCACGCGTGGGACGCCGGTTCTCCTCCAGCTTTTCGTCCTCTACTACGGGCTGTCGTCCGTCGTGCGCCTGCCCGCGTTCGTCGCGGCGCTTCTCGGCCTCGGGCTGAACTACGCCGCGTACGAGAGCGAGATCTACCGGGGCGCGCTCGAGGCCGTGCCGAAGGGACAGCTCGAGGCCGCGCGGACGCTCGGCTTCACGGAGGGACAGGTTCTCCGCCTCGTGCGCGGGCCCCAGGCCTTCCGGCTCGCGCTCGCTCCCATGACGAACGACTTCGTCGCGCTGCTCAAGGATTCCTCGCTCGTGTCGGTCGTGACGGTCGTCGAGCTCACGAAACAGACGGCGATCTTCGCGACGAACATCGCGAGCTGGGCCGTTCCGGGCGCCTTGTGCGCGGCCCTGTACCTCGCGATGTCGCTTCCGCTCGCGCGCCTCGCGCGACGCCTCGAGGG
>DASVJU010000198.1:0-2700 GCA_036385755.1 Thermoanaerobaculia bacterium | reverse complement strand
AAGCGAGTCGACCGTGCGGGGGTAGGACGGCGAGGACGGCGCCATGCTTTTCAGCGCGGCGCGGTAGGCCTCGGCGGCTTTCTTGTTCTGACCGGCCGAATAAAAGGCGTCCGCCTTCGCGAGCCCTTCGTCGGGCTTGCGGCCGTCATTACCACGGCCCGCCGCGCGCGCGCCGTCGTCGAGGATCCTTTGAAGCTGCGTCACGGTGGCGGCGCCGACATACTTGAGGACGACCTTCTCGGCGACGGGATCGACGACGAAGAGCGTCGGCGAGGCCTGGATCGGATACTTCGCGAGAACGGCCGCGTTCTCGCGCTTCTCGGTGTTGATGGAGAGCCAGACGAACCGTCCGGCCTGCCGCCCGAGCGCCTTGTCCGTGAAGACGAAGGCCCTCATGGAGCGGCACGAGTGTCACCAGGGCGCCCAGGTCTCCAGGAAGATCGGCTTCTTTTCGGCGCGCGCGGCCGCGAGGGCCTTCGGATAGTCGTCCGCGATGAACGGAAGGACCTCTTTTGCCGCGGAGGCGGCGAGAGAGGAAGCCAGAAGAAGGCCCCCGAGAAACAACGACGAAGTCATTCTCATATCGCAACTATACGGCGGGACGAGCCGGAGGTTGCGCTCAGTGGGTCGTCGAAAGCGCCTTCTCCGTCTCGGCGAGGAGCGCCTCGGGCCCGACCGGCGCGCCCGTGGCCTCTTTCATCCAGAGGTCGGGCGCGATGTTGCCGAGCTTCGCCATGCGCTCGAACTCGGGGCCGACCGTCCCGGCCTTCTCCATCTGGCGCTCGATCTGGAACGCGATCATGTGGCCCATCGGATAGTCGGGCAGATACAGGAACGCGTCGATCATGTGCGAGTAGACGGCGAGAAGAGTCACGTCCTTTTCGCCGAGGTGAGGCGCGTAGTACCGGTTCCACACGTCGCGGGCGATCTTCAGCGTCGCGGCCTTCAGCTCGGCGGACGTGGTGTCGGGATGGTCGTACATGTAGTGCCAGACGCCCATGTCGACGAGGGCGACGCCCGCGATCTCGTACGTGCCCCAGAACGCGTCGAGCGCCTTCTGGGCGCGGGCCTCGTCCGAGGGCTTCGCGAGCCCCAGGAGCTCGAGGTCGCGGCCCTGGAACACGAACGCGAGCGCTTCCGTGAACGCCGTGTTCGGCACTCCCTGAAGCAGCGGCTCGTCGATGTCGTAGAGGGAGATCGTCTGCTCGACGTTGTGCCCCATCTCGTGGACGGCGATGTTGTAGCCCTTGTAGTTCATCCCGTCCTTCTCGACGCGCGTCCTCAGGTACGACTTGTAGCCCTTGAGGCCGGCGCCCGCGGCGTGGCCGGAGCCGCGCGCGGGATGGACGTCGATACGGGACGCGATCAGGTCGGCTCTGTCTTTCGGGAAGCCGAGCTTCACGAGGAGATTCGGAATGTCCCTCGCGTACGCCGCGGGCGTCGGGTATTTCGCGCGCACGAGGGCGTCGAGCTCGGCGGCCGAGCGCGGCGACTGAGGACGGAACCCGGGATACCAGACGTCGATGGGGACGAGCTTCCGCCCGAGGCGCTTCTCGATGAGCGCCGCGATCTTCGGGACGAGAGGCGACGAGAGGACGTCCTCGAGCATCTTCTTCACGCGCGCCTCGGGGATCTGCCGGTCCTCTTCGAATTTTCGCGCGATGAACGTCGGGGCGGTCGGAGAGAAGGCGTCGGCCTGGCGGACGGCGCGGAAGTCCGCGAGGAGAGTCACGTAGCGCGTGTCCGGCTCGGGGCCGGAGACCGTCGACGCCGCGTCTTTCGCGGAAACGTCCGCATCCTTGACGGCCGCGGGACGGACCTCGTTCGTGAACGGGTTCCAGTCGACACTCGGATTGTCGAGAACGGCGCGCGGGATCGTCTGGTCGACGATGCGCTCCATGACCTTCCGGATCGTGCGCTGCTTGGCTTGGCCCACACCGCCCGCCGCGCCGTCCGCGTAGTCGGACTTGATCTCGTCGCGGAGGTTCCAGTGCGAGAGAAGGCGCATCTTCGCCGGGAACAGCCGGACGCCCTTGTCGTCCACGAGGTGATGCATCCAGATGTTGTACGAGGCGATGTACTGGGCCGAGTCGGACTGGGCCTTCGCGATGGCGAGGTTCACGCTCGCGGGAACGCGTGTCGCGAAACGGTCGGCGAGGCGCGCTTCCGCCCACTGCCGCCGCGTCCATGCGGATCCGAGTCGCAGCTTCTCCTCGAGTGTGTAGACGGGGAAATTGAGGAGCGTCGTGAACGCGACCTTGTTGTCGAAGAGGTCGTCGGTGAGGTGCGCACCCGGGTCGTAGGCCGCGAGCACCTCGTCGAATGGCAGGATCGGCCCGTTGTCGAGGTCCACGTGCATGCGCAGCTCGCGGCCGGCCTCGCGCATGTGCCCGTCGAGGGTCGTGAGCGCGCCCGAGAGGCGCGCGAAGAGCGCCTCTCGCGTCGCCGCATCGGCCGCGGTGTTGGCGCGCGCGAACGCTTCGAGCGCCGCCGCGTCGCCGTCGGACGGGCGCCAAAGCGCGGCCGCCTGCTTCTTCCCGCGGGCTTGTTCAGGCGTTTCGCCTCGCGCGGCGACCATCGCGAGGACGAGGATGGCGAGAGGAAGGAGAAAAAGAGGTTTGCTCCCGTGCTTCTTCATGGGCCGATCTTAACGGCTGGTTCCTATGGCAGCGGGACGGGGGTGATCGAGCCCTCGGAGAT
>DASVJU010000197.1:0-4262 GCA_036385755.1 Thermoanaerobaculia bacterium | reverse complement strand
CTCGCGAAGGCGGCCGAGATCCGGCCCGAAGTCGTTCTCACCGACCTCAAGATGCCGGGCCTCACCGGCATGGACGTCGTGAAGAGCCTGAGCTCTCTGGCCGACGGGCCGCTCGCGCCGAAGGTCATCCTCGTGACGGCGCACGGCTCGGTCGAGCGCGCGCGCGAGGCGCATCGTCTCGGCGCGTTCGACTACATGTCGAAACCCGTCGTCGCCGACGAGCTGCTCTTCCGCGTGGAGCGCGCCGTCGAGGCGTTCCGGCTCGCCGAGAAGAATCTCCGCCTCGAGCGGCGACTCAAGAACGACGGGCTCGAGGCCATCGTCGGCGAGAGCGCGCCGATGCGCGACATGTTCCGGCTCGTGGAGAAAATCGCCCCGACGAATTCCACGATCCTGATCCGCGGCGAATCCGGCACGGGCAAAGAGCTCGTGGCCCGCGCGATTCACGCGCGCTCGCTCCGCTCCGCCAGACCCTTCTTCGCGCTGAACTGCGCGGCCATTCCGGAGAACCTCCTCGAAAGCGAGCTTTTCGGCCACGAGAAGGGTTCCTTCACGGGTGCCGACGCGAAGAAGATCGGGCTCGTGGAGGCCGCCAGCGGCTCGACCCTGTTCCTCGACGAGATCGGGGATCTCACGCTGCCGCTTCAGGGCAAGATCCTGCGCGCGCTGCAGGAAAAAGAAGTCAAGCGCGTGGGCGGCACGGAGACGATCCCCGTGGACGTGCGCATCGTCGCGGCCACGAACCGCGACCTCGAGGGGATGATGAAGACGGGCCAGTTCCGCGAGGACCTCTTCTATCGCCTCAACGTGATTCCCGTCGACCTGCCGCCGCTCCGCGAGCGCGCTTCCGACATCAAGGCCCTCGTGGGCCGCTTTCTCGACAAGGCGAACGCGTCGCACGGCACGGCCGTGACGGCGGTCTCCCCCGAGGCAATGGAGCTTCTCGTGCGGCATCCGTGGCCCGGCAACGTGCGCCAGCTCGAGAGCCTCGTCGAGCGCGCCGTGCTCCTCTCGGAAGGGAACACGATCCGGCCGGAGGATCTCCCCGCGGACGTGCGCCTCCGCACCGCGCCCTCGGCGCGGCCTTACGGCTTCGACATTCCCGCAGAGGGAATCGACATCGAAGAATTCGAGCGCCAGCTCATCGTCCAGGCGATGGAGAAATCCGGCTGGGTCATCGCGCGGGCGGCCCGCCTCCTCGGCCTGACGTATCGCACGCTGCAATATCGGCTGGAGAAGTTCGGCTTGAAGAAACCCGCCTGAGGCGCCCAAAGGCGGCCAGAGACCAATCCATTTGGACGTTCCCGTCGACCGAATGGGACACGGGCGCAAGCGGGACCTCTGGAAAACTCCCCGGCACGCGTCTCAAGCAGCCAAAGGGCGGCGTTTTCGCCCCAAAGTGCCGCGCGCTGTCTCCCGCCAGACCCGGCACGGCTCGTGCACGTACCACGAGCGATGTCGATCCTCGTCCTCCTTCTGGCACTGCTCATTGCTCCCGAGGACGCCACCAGGTCCGGTGCGGCGGCTTCTTCGGCGGCGCCTTCCTCGACGGCGGCGAAGGCCGCGCCGGCGGGCACTGCGGCCGCTGCGATCGCGTCGAAGACCATCGTGGGTGAAATCGTGTGGGTCGATTTTCCCTCGCGCCTCGTCCTCGTTCGCGAGTCGGTGAAGTCCACCGCGGTCAAGGGGAAGCCCGCGACACGCGAGACCATCGCCCTCGCCGTCGCGCCCGACGTGCCCGTCATCCGGGGAAAGCAGCCTTCCACGTTCGCCGAGCTGAAGCCGAAAGACCACGTCGTCGCCCGTTATCTGCCGACGGCCGGCGGCGCGAAGGCCGTCTCGCTGCGCGTCGCCGACGCGACGACGGCCTCGCCGCGCGCAGCGTCGGGCACGCCGCCCGTTCCCGCGGGAACGTCCGCCGACGCGAACTGACGCCCCGACGCTTCTCTGACGCCTTCTCTGGCGCCTCCTCTGACTCCTCCTCTCCGGATACACTCCCCGCATGGAATCTCCGGCTGGCTCAGCCGCGCCGAACGCCCGGTTCCGGACTCCGGAGGGCGGCGCCCTTTCCACGAAAGAAGTCGTCGAGTCCGGGCACGGCCTCCCCGTCCTCCTCGCATTCTTCAAGACGAGCTGCCCCATCTGCCAGCTCACCTGGCCGCACCTGCAGCGCATTCACGAGGCGTACGGCGGGAAGACCGTACACGTCGTCGGGGTCTCGCAAAACGACGCGGCGTCGAGCCGTGCCTACTTCGCGGCGTACGGCGCGGCGACGTTCGATCTCCTGCTCGATCCCGAGCCCACGTTTTTCGCGTCGAACGCGTTCGGCGTCGAGTCGGTGCCGCTCATCGTCCTTCTCGCGCCGGATGGCACGATCGAAGAAACGTTCGCGGGCTGGTCGAAGGCGCGGCTGGAGGCGCTCGGCGCCCGGTTCGCGTCGACGTCCGTCCCGCTCGTGCCCGTGATCCCGCCGGGTGACCCGGTGCGCGAGTTCTCGGCCGGTTGACTGGGCCGCAACCAGCACTGACCGGTCCGGTCAGCCCGCCCTTACCCTAAACTCAGTCTCATGACCGAACGTCCCACGACCCTCGGTGATCTGATCGCGGCAGGCTACGGACCGAAGACCGTCAAGGACGAGGTGCGCGACAACCTCATCGCGAAGCTGAAGAACGGCGAGAACGTCTTTCCCGGCATCCTCGGCTACGAGAAAACGGTCCTCCCCGCCCTCCAGAACGCGATCCTCGCCCGCCACGACATCATCCTTCTTGGCTTGCGCGGCCAGGCGAAGACGCGCCTCCTGCGCGCGCTCGTCAACCTCCTCGACGAGGAGATCCCCGTGCTCGCGGGCTCGGAGTTGAACGAATCGCCGTTCGCGCCCTTCTCCGCGTATGGCCGCCGCATGGCCGCGAGCGCCGGAAACGACCTGCCCGTCACCTGGCTGCCGCGCGCGGCACGCTACCGCGAGAAGCTCGCGACGCCGGACGTGACGATCGCCGACCTCATCGGCGACGTCGATCCCGTGAAGGCCGCCACGCTCCGGAAGACGTTCGCCGACGAGGACGTCATCCACTACGGCATCGTGCCGCGCACGAACCGCGGCATTTTCGCGATCAACGAGCTCCCGGACCTGCAGCCGCGCATCCAGGTCGGCCTCCTCAACATCCTCGAGGAGCGCGACCTGCAGATCCGCGGCTTTCCGCTGCGCATCCCGCTCGACATCCTGATGGTCTTCTCGGCGAATCCGGAGGACTACACGAACCGCGGCAACATCATCACGCCTCTGAAAGACCGCATCGCGTCGCAGATCCTCACGCACTATCCCGTCGACACGAAGACGGCCTCTCTCATCACGGACCAGGAAGCCTGGACGGACCGCGAGACGGCGGGACTGACGGTGCTCCTCGGCGACGAGGTGAAGCTCCTCATCGAGGAGGTCGCCTTCGTGGCGAGGAGGAGCGAGCTCGTGGACCAGTCTTCCGGCGTCTCCGCGCGCCTCTCGATCGCGGCGCGCGAGCTGCTCGTGTCGAACCTCGAAAGGCGCGCGCTGACGACGGGCGAGGCCGTCGTCGCGCCGCGCCTCGTGGACCTCTTCGCCGCGCTGCCCGCGATCACGGGCAAGGTCGAGATGGTGTTCGAGGGCGAGCAGCAGGGAGCGGAGATCGTCGCCAAGAAGCTCATCGGCGACGCCGTGAAGTCCCTGTTCGAATCGAAGTTCCCACCTGTCGAGGGTCCGCGCACCCGCGCCGAAAGCCGGCGGCGCCCCCGAAGCGGTGAGCTGGACGACGACGACGTGAGCGGCCCGACGACGCTCGAGCGCGCCGAGAGCCGGCGCGCCGGCGGAGCCGCGCCCGTTCCCGGCCCCTACGACGACATCGTCTCGGCGTTCACGGGCGACCGGAAGATCGTCCTCTCCGACAACTCCACGTTTTCCGAGCACCTCAAGACGCTGGAGTCGGTGAAGGGCCTCTCGGACTTCGTTCTCAAGCACGCGAAACCGCGCGACCACTACGAGCGCGCTTTCCTCATGGAGCTCGTCCTCGAAGGGCTCGTCCAGAACCTCCGGATCGCGCGCGAGGACCTCGACTCGACGCTCACGTACTCCGAGCTCGCGAAGTTCAACCTGATGCGCAGCCGGGGGTAGCTCTCTGTGCTTTCGTGACGAACGAACGGGACTGACGTAATCCTTTCGGCCTCCGGAACCGTCCAATCGTTCATGTCGATGGGCTTCGCTTCCCCGCGCCTCCTCCGCCTCCTCTCCAACC
>DASVJU010000196.1:0-11268 GCA_036385755.1 Thermoanaerobaculia bacterium | reverse complement strand
AAGACAGGGGGAATCCCCGGGGCAGACCATTAGTTCCCCCGAAGGGGCGTCACAGGACGGCCCATGTACGGTGATTCCACGATAGATATATCGGTTCAAAGACACATCCCATTCACGCACCGCGCAGGGTGCCAATCGATTCGCTGCCGGCCCTCGCCGGAATGACCCGAGGAGACGTCTTCAGGAGCTCGTCGAGTTTTTCGACGAGGCGTGCCGCGCGCTTCGCGGCATGCCCCGGATCACCCTCGGAGCCTGACTTGGAACGAAACTGGTGGAATTCGTCCGAGATGTTGAGAGCCGTCAGAATGGCGATCTTCGCGGCGTCCACCGTCGGCGCGTGCTCGGACACTTCGCGCATCTTCTTGTCGACGAAGTCCGCGAGCTCCCGGATGTACGCAGGGTCCCCCGCGGCCCGGACGGAGTACGTCTGGCCGAAGATCTCCACTTGCGTGACGGACGGTTTGGGCGCCATTTTTCTCGCGCGGCGACGGGTTCGCGCCGCGCTCCGAGAATAACACGCGAGGTCAGGCCGGACGGCCGGCCTGATTCGACTCTTCGAGCGTCTTCAGGAGGCGCTCGATGCGCGTCCTCACGGCGGCCCGCTCGGCCTCGTGCTTCTCGAGGGCGGCGGCGGCTCCGCCGTTTTTCTCGCTCGCCTCGCGAGCCGCCGCGAGCTCGGTCTTGAGTCGCGCGTTCTCCCCGGAGAGCCCCTTCACGACCTCCACGAGCGATTCCAGCCGCGACTCGATGACGTCGTGGACCTCGTCGAGAGAGGCCTCCGCGGGCGATTCCGCCTTGCCTTCGCTGCGGCCCTTGGTCTCTTTCACATGGTCCTCCTCAAACTTCTTCCTTCACGCCGTCCACTTTCGCCCCGGAGTGCGCCTGGAGGCGCCGCACCGCCGCATCCCGCCACGCGTTCACGTCGTCTCGAGCGAGCGAGCGCTGCGCCGAGCCGAAGCGGAGCGTCAGCGTCGTCTTCACGAAACCATCGGGTACGCCGGGGCCTCGATAACGGCCCTTCGCCTCCACGGTCCCGAGCTCCGGCGGCGCGTCCGAGCGCACGGCCCCCTCGAGCGTCTGCCAGGAGGTCGCGGCCTCGTGCGTCACGGTGATGTCCACATCGCTTCCGGGGAAACGGGGCGGGGGCTCCATGGACGTGGCGGGCGCCGGCACCAGGGCGCCGAGGAGATCGAGATCGAGGTCGGCGACGACGGGATCCGTGAGATCCCACGACGCGGCCAGAGACGGCTCGAGGACTCCCACCCAGCCCGCGTCACTCCCCGCGACCCGCACGAGAGCCGATCTTCCGGGGGCCAGGAACGAAGAGGGATTTTCTTTGAATGAAAAAGAGCCGGAGGCAAAGCCGAGGCCGCGGAGCAACGCGGCGGCGATTCCCGCCCCTTCAAAGAAATCCTGTTTCTCTTCGGACTCGACGGACCAGTGCCGCCGCGTCAGGCCGGCGAGCAGAATTCCCACTCTTTCCTTCTCAGAAACTCTCCCGTCTCCCCTCTTGTCCTCAGCAGAAATCTTCTCCTGATTCCAGCCAAAACTCTTCCCGACCTCGAAGAGGGCGAGGTCCTTCTGGCCGCGTCGCACGTTGTGCCGCGCGCTCTGGAGAAGCCCGATCACCGGGGTCGCGCGCATCGTCGTGAACGGCTCTCCGAGCGCGTTCTCGACGACGACGGGCGCCCCGGGCGCGGCGGACTCGAACGGGAGATTCTCGGCCTCCGAGACGAACGAGTAGGTCTGGCATTCGAGCAGCCCGAGTCCGGCGAGAAGATCGCGCGCGCGGTCCGCGACGAGAGCCGACGGCCGGGGCCGCGCAGGCGCGTACGGACGCGGCATCGTCTCGGGCAGCCGGTCGTACCCCTCGCACCGGATGACTTCCTCGATGAGGTCTTCCTCGCAGACGACGTCGATGCGCCACGACGGGACCGCCACGCGGACAGCGTCGCCCTCGCGGACCGGAGAGAAGCCGAGCGCGGCGAGAATCTCGAGCACGCGCACCGCCGGAATGTCCATGCCGAGGAAGGCCGCGAGGCGGGAAAGGCGAAGCGTCTCGACGCGCGCCGCGGGCTCCTCCGCGCGGACGTCGATCGTCCCCCGGCAGAGTGCGCCCCCGCAATCCGCGAGGATGAGGCGCGCGGCGCGACCGAGGCCGTCGACCGTAGCCTCTGGGTCCGTCCCGCGTTCGAAGCGGTGCGAGGCGTCCGTATGCATCCCGAGAGAGCGAGCCGTCTTCCGGACGGCGCGCGGATGGAAATGCGCGCTCTCGAGAAGCACGCGCGTCGTCTTCGGTGAGATCGCCGTCGCGAGCCCGCCCATGACGCCCGCCAGAGCGACGGGTTTCTCGGCGTCGGCGATCACGAGATGCTGCGCCGTGAGCGTCCGCTCCACGCCATCGAGCGTCACGAGCGTCTCCCCCGTCCTCGCCCGCCGCACGATGATCGTCGGAAGGCCGTCGTCCCCTTTCGCGAGCGCGTCGAGATCGAAGGCATGGAGCGGCTGCCCGATGTCCCAGAGCACGTGGTTCGTGGCGTCCACGGGTGCCGAGATCGCTCCCGACCCGATCGCGAAGAGGCGCTCGCGCACCACAGTCGACGCGGGTCCCACGCGGATCCCCTCGATTACCCGCGCCGAGTAGCGCGAGCAGAGCGCAGGCTCTTCGACGACGACGTGCGCCCGCGCGTCGGCGGGCGTCGTTCCTTCGGGCAGAGGCGCGGCCGCCGGCTCCGCGAACGAACGGCGCAGCGCCACGGCCGCCTCCCGCGCGAGTCCGCGGTGGTTCATCGCGTCGGGCCGGTTCGCCGTGATCTCGACGTCGTAGACGGTCGCCATTCCGGAACCCAGGGCGCCCTCCACGATGAACCCGACGGCCGTCAGCCGGTCGCCGAGCGCCTTCGGATCCGGCGCGGGCCCGGGTAGGTAGGAGGCGAGCCAGGAGTACGCGAACTTCATGCGCCCGCCTCAGCTCCACACGCGGTCGAGGAAACGGACGTCGTTCTCGAAGAAGAGGCGGAGATCCGGCACGCCGTAGAGAAGAAACGCGATGCGGTCGATCCCCATGCCGAACGCGAAGCCCGAATATTTCTCGGGGTCGATGCCGCCGTTGCGGAGCACGTTTGGATGAACCATCCCGGCGCCCATGATTTCGATCCACCCCGAGCCCGAGCAGGGGCGGCACGTCGCGCCGTTCGCGGTTCCCGTCCCCGAGCAGAACACGCACGACACGGCCACGTCCACGCCGGGTTCGACGAACGGGAAGAACGTCGGCCCGAACCGGATCCTCGTTTCGGGGGTGAAGAGCAGACGCGAAAAAGCCGCGAGCGTGCCCTTCAGGTCGGCGAACGTCACGCCCTCGTCCACCGTCAGGCCTTCCATCTGGTGGAAAACCGGCGAGTGGCGCGGGTCGATGTCGTCCTTCCGGTAGACGCGGCCGGGAATCACGATGCGGATCGGAGGCTTCTGGGCGAGCATCGTGCGGATCTGGACCGGCGAGGTGTGCGTGCGCAGGAGAAGGCGTTCCCTGCCCTCTCCCCCACCCTTCACGAAGAACGTATCCACGGCGTCGCGCGCCGGGTGATCGGGGGGGAAGTTGAGGGCCTCGAAGTTGAGCCAGTCCGACTCGACCTCCGGCCCTTCGGCGACTTCGTAGCCCAGCGACGCGAACGCGCTCTCGATGCGGCGGCGGACGACCGTGAGCGGGTGCAGCCGCCCCACGCGCGGGGCGCGCGGCGGGAGCGTCACGTCGACGGCGAGCGCCTTCTGTTTCTGCTGGCGCTCGAAGAGAAGAGATTTTTCTTCGAGTGAAGAGAGGGCCTCCTCGGCCTCACGCTTCAGCGCATTGACCGCAGCGCCGAAGCTCGCCTTCTCGTCCTTCGGTAGCTCCTTGAGGCGCTTCAAGAGCGCCGTGATCGCACCCTGCTGCTGACCGAGCCAGCGCACGTGCAACGCGCGCACGTCCGCCGGGAGGAGGCCCGCCTTCGACGACGCCCTCTCCTCGGCGGTCTTCAACTCATCGAAGAAGACTCTTCGCTTGTCTTCGACGGTCGCGAGCAGGTCGGACACCGCTCTCGCGCGCGCTCAGGCGCTCGCGGCCGCGTTCGCGCCCGCGGGCAGCCCGAGGGCCGACTTGGCGGAGGCGACGATGTTCGCGAAGCCCTTCGGATCCTCGACGGCGATCTCCGCGAGGACCTTGCGGTTCACGTCGGAACCCGCCTTCTTCAGGCCCGCCATGAGCTTGCTGTAGCTGAGGTCGTGCAGGCGCGCGGCGGCGTTGATGCGGATGATCCACAGCCCGCGGAATTCGCGCTTCTTCTGCTTGCGGTCGCGCGTCGCGTAGGCGAGCGAGCGCTCGACCTGCAGCTCGGCGATGCGGAAGCAGTTGTGCTTGGTGCCGTAGTAGCCCTTCGCGAGTTCCAGGACTCGTTCGCGGCGATTCTTCCTCTTGGGTCCACGCTTGACGCGAGGCATGGCGTTACTCCTTGTTCTCTCTTTTTCGGGGCACTCGGGTTAGGCGTACGGAAGCATCGAGCGGACGTTCTTCGTGTCGGCCTTCGACACGAGCCCGGACTTCTTGAGGCCCCGGAGGCGGCTCGAGTTCTTCTTCGTGAGGATGTGGCGCTTCATCGCGTGACCGCGCTTGAACTTCCCGGTCGCGGTCTTCTTGAACCGCTTCGCGGCGCCGCGATGCGTCTTTCTCTTCGTGGCCATGTTCGGGGCTCCTTCTTGTCCCTGACTTCAGTGCTTCTTGATCGGACCGAGAATCTGGTGCATCCGGTTTCCCATCATCTCGGTGCCGGATTCGGCATGGGCCCTTCCCTCGAGGTCCTTGACGAGCCGGTCGAGAACCTTCCGCCCGTTGTCGAGACGCGACATCTCGCGGCCGCGGAACTGGACGGTGGCCTTCACCTTGTCGCCCTCCTCCAGGAACCGGAGGATGTTCTTCAGCTTGAAGTCGTAGTCGTGCTCGTCGATGTTCGGCCGGAACTTGATTTCCTTGACCTGGGTGACCTTCTGCTTCTTCTTGCTTTCGTGCTCTTTCTTCTTCTTCTCGAACGTGAACTTGCCGAAGTCCATGATCTTGCAGACAGGGGGATCCGCCTGCTCGGCGATCACGACGACGTCGAGTCCCTCCTCGCGCGCCTTCGCGATGGCTTGGGGTGGATCCACCACTCCCAGCTGCGCGCCGTCCGAGCCGATGAGCCGGACCTGCTGAAAACGGAGGATGAACTCGTTGATCGGAGAGTTCTTGGTCGGGGGAACGCGGGGGCCTCCTCTGAAAAATGCCAGGGTGTTTCCCTCCTTAAGTCTCGGTGCGTTGTGGGATTGATTCGGACAAAGATTTCTTAGAAGGTGAAGAGGGCGCGCCGGCGGGTTCGTGCCACACGAGGGCGCGACTCGCAACCGCGTCATTCATCTTCTTCAGCAGCTCTTCGGTCTTCTGGTCCTTGAATTCGCCGCCGTGGCGCACTCTGAGAGACACGGTGCCCGCCGCCAGTTCTTTCTCTCCGACGATGAGCAGCGCGGGAACCTTCTCAAGCTCCCCGTGGCGGATTTTCGCGCCGAGCTTTTCGTTCCTCTTGTCGCTCGAGGCGCGCAGCCCCGCTTCTCTTACCCTTCTAAGAATCTCTTCCGAATATTCATTGAATTTCTCCGAAACAGGAACGATCCTCACCTGCTCCGGCGCGAGCCAGAACGGGAAGTCGCCGCCCGTGTGCTCGATGAGGATGCCGAAGAAGCGCTCGAGCGACCCGAGGATCGCGCGGTGCAGGATCACGGGGCGCTGCTTGGTTCCGTCCTCGGCCGTGTAGTGCAGGTCGAAGAGCTCGGGCAGGTTGAAGTCGCACTGGATCGTGCCGAGCTGCCAGGGCCGCCCGATCGCGTCGTTCACGCGAAAGTCGATCTTCGGGCCGTAGAACGCCCCGTCTCCCGGCGAGACGACGTACGGCCGCCCCGTCGCCTTCAGGGCCGCCTCGAGGACCTTCTCGGCGCGGTCCCACACCTCGTCGGACCCGACGCGCTTCTCGGGCCTCATGCCGATCGAGATCGCGACGTCCTGGAACGCGAACGCCCCGTAGACCTCGTCGAGGAAGGCGAGGAACGACGCAACTTCGCGTTCGATGCTCTCCGGGGCCGCGAAGATGTGCGCGTCGTCCTGCGAGAAGGACCGGACGCGCGTGAGGCCCTGCGTGACGCCCGATTTCTCGTACCGGTGGAGCCGCGCGAAGTCGGCGTACCGCACGGGCAGATCCCGGTAGCTCCACGCCTGCGACCCGAACAGGAGGCAGTGTCCCGGGCAGTTCATCGGCTTGACGCCGAACTCGCGCTCGTCGACCTGGACGAAGAACATGTTCTCGCGGTAGTTGCCCGAGTGCCCCGAGGTCGTGAACAGCTCCTCGTCGAAGATCTGGGGCGTGAGGATCTCCTGATAGCCGTACTTGACGTACAGCTCGCGGATCCACGCGATCAGGAGGTTGTATACCGTCGCGCCTTTCGGAAGGAAGAACGGAGACGCGGGCGCCCAGGGATGGAACGCGAAGAGATGCAGGTCCTTCCCCAGCTTGCGGTGATCGCGGGCCCGCGCGGCTTCGAGCCTCAGGAGGTGCTCGTCCAGCTCCTTCTGCGTGAGGAACACGGCGCCGTAGATGCGCTGGAGCATCGGGTTCCGCTCGTCGCCCTTCCAGTAGGCGCCGGCCGAGTGCGTGAGCTTGAAGACGCCGAGCCTCCCCGTGGACGGCACGTGCGGGCCGCGGCACAGGTCGATGAAGTCTTTCTGCTCGTAGCACGACAGGCTGCCCTCGGGAATGCCCGCGACGATCTCGACCTTGAGCGGATCGTTCTGGGCCTCGAAGATCCGGACCGCCTCGGCCTTCGACATCTCCTTGCGGACGATGACGTTGTCCTCGGCCACGATCCTCTTCATCTCGGCATCGATCTTCTCGAGGTCCTCCGGCGTGAAAGGCCGGCCCGGATCGAAGTCGTAATAGAAGCCGTTCTCGATCGCCGGACCGATCCCGATCTTCACGTCCGGGAAGAGGCGCTTCACTGCGTTCGCGCAAAGGTGCGCGGTCGAGTGGCGGTAGAGCTCGAGCGCATCGGGATGTTTCGCCGTCACGACCTCGAACCTGCCCGACGCCGTGAGGGGGCGGGAGACGTCCAGCACGGCGCCGTCCAGCTTGACGCCGAGGGCGTCCTTCGCGAGCCGGGGGCCGATCGACTCGGCGACGGCACGGCCGGTGGTCCCCGAAGGAACCTCCCTGACCGTCCCATCCGGCAGCGTCAAGCGAATGACGCCGTCCACCTCGTGCTTCGCGACCACAGACATGACCCGACCCTCTCTTTCCTCTCGGAAGAACGAACGACGTCGGGTCGAGGGATGGTAGGCGCTAGCGGACTCGAACCGCTGACCCCTTCCGTGTGAAGGAAGTGCTCTACCGACTGAGCTAAGCGCCTTCGAGCGGACATACGGCGGCGGCACGGGAGAGAGTGCGGATGGTAGGCGCTAGCAGGATCGAACTGCTGACCCCTACCGTGTCAAGGTAGTGCTCTACCGCTGAGCTAAGCGCCTGAGTGTTCCGTGTTTGTCTCTCCGAGGGCTGTCGCCGGGGGCCGTTCGCGATGGAACGTCTTGTGAGCCCCGACCTCGACCCGGATCGTCTTCTCCAAAGAGCAATTCCGGCGTTGCGGCCGGAGCCGCGGAGGATAGCACGGTGCGCACCCCGTCAGTCTCCAACGTGCCGGGTCTCAACGCCCGAGGCAGAGAACTTGCTACCCTGCTCGCGGAGGGACTTCGACGGTGAATTCTTCCAGAAAGACTCTTCTCGCGTTCGCCGCCGCGCTCGTGCTCCTGGCCGCCCGTCCCGCCCGGGCCCAGTTCTCTCTCGGCGGCCATGCCTCGTACTCGAAGGCCGGCGGGGCGGACGGGACCTGGTCCGGCGGCGCCCAGCTGCGGCTGCGCTTTCCGGGGCCCCTCGGCGTCGAAGGCCTCATCGACTATCGCCGCACCACGTATAGCGCCGGAGGCGAGGACGTGCTCCGCATCGAGCAGTACCCCGTGCAGGCCTCGCTCATGCTGTTCATCCTGCCGGGTCAGGTCCAGCCCTACGTCCTCGGGGGGGGTGGCTGGTACTACACAAAATCGACGTTCCTGGGAGCGCAGTCGGCTCTCGGCTCCGACACGCAACACACATTCGGCGGGCACGTCGGCGGCGGACTCGAGTTCGGGGCGAAGGCGAAGGTGTCGGTCCACGTGGACGTCCGCTACGTCTTCCTCGGCGTGAACTCCATTGACGCGATCCGCGACCGATACAACAACAACCCGAAGGCCGACTTCTGGCACGGCACGGCCGGCCTCAACTTCAAGTTCTAGCGAGGTCCTTCTTCCGCACCCAGAGCGTCGCCGTCACGCGCGCGACGAGCTGCCCGTCGTCCGCGACGATTTCCGCGACGAGCACGGGCTCGACTTTCTCGCCGCGGTCGGCGGCCGCGCGGATCTCCGCGATCTTCTCCGGCGGGACGTGGAACGTCGCCGTCACGCGCCCGCGCCCCGGCCTCAGGAACTCGATCCTGGCCGACTTGTTCCACACGAGATAGCCCGGGCCGAGGTTCCTGATGACGATGAAGACGAACTGCGGATCGCACATCGAGTAGAGCGACCCGCCGAACTGCGTCCCGAAGAGGTTCTTGTTCCACCAGTGGAGGCCCATGCTCACCGTGATCCGGTGCGGGTCGTCCTTCGCATGAGACACGCGGACACCCGCGCCGAGATAGGGCGGGTAAAGGCTCACGAGCCTCATGAGGAAGCGGTGCCGGAGACTCGCCACGGGCCTAGCGTGTCGCTGCGGCAGGCGAAAGCTGCTTGAGCGCCGCGAACGGCACGTCGAGAATCGGATACTCGCGGAAGTCCTTCCAGTCGAAGTGCCACCACTCGAAGGCGTAGACGAAGAAGCCCTCGTCCCCCATCGCGTCGATCAGAAGCTCGCGCCGAAGGAGCGCGTCCTTCGGGCCCTTTTCGTACGTGACGTGAGAGCGCGCGGTCATCTCGTCGTACCGGCCGCCCATGTCGGCCTCGTGTCCTGTCGCGAGGTCGTAGAGCGTGAGGTCGACAGCCCCGCCGCGGTTGTGCCGGGACCCGTTCTTCGGATTCGCGACGAAGACTTTCTTGTCCGCCGGCGTCAGGTCCCAGAACTGCCTCGTGACGGCCCACGGTCGGTAGCCGTCGAACACGAGGAGGCCGTAGCCCTTCGCCTTGAGAGCGCGGTTCACACGCACGAGGGCTTCTGCGGCCGGGCGCTGCAGAAAGGCACGCGCCTCGGAATAAAAAGGCCGGCCGAACTCGTTGTTCTTCCCCGCGTAGCGCACGTCGAGGCGGATTGTGGCGTCGAGCGTCACGAGCTCGACGAGATCGGACTCACGGAACGCGCGGTCTTCCTTCGGAGGACCGTCCTGGGCGGCGAGAGGCCAGGTCGCAAGGGAAACGAGAAGAGAGAACGAAAGAAACCTGAATCCGGTCTTCATGGCGGACGGATCGTAACGCCGGGAGCGGGCGGCCCTGCTACGCTCTCCGGAGCCGTGAAGCTCGTCATCCAGATTCCCGCCTGGGACGAGGCGGAGCAGATCGGTCCCGCGCTCGCGGAATTGCCGCGAAGCCTGCCGGGCTTTGCATCGGTCGAGACGCTCGTCGTGGACGACGGCTCGACCGACGGCACCGCCGAGGCCGCGCGCCGGGCGGGCGCGCACCACGTCGTCCGGCTTCCCATTCACCGCGGACTCGCGTTCGCCTGGAGGGCCGGGCTCGACGCCGCGCTGCGCCTCGGCGCCGACGTCATCGTCTCGACCGATGCCGACCGCCAGTACGCCGCGGCCGACGTCGAGGCGCTCGTCGCGCCGATCCTGAAGGGCGAGGCCGAGATCGTCGTCGGCGACCGCGGTGTTGCGACGAAACCCGACTTCTCCCCCGGCAAGCGCCTCACCCAGCGTTTCGGCTCGTGGGTTGTGCGGCGCGTCTCCGGCACCGACGTGCCCGACGCGACCTCCGGCTTCCGCGCCCTCTCGCGCGAAGCCGCCCTACGGCTCAACGTCTTCTCGAAGATGACGTACACGCTCGAGACTCTCATCCAGGCGGGCAACAAGGAAATGGCCGTCGCCTCGGTTCCCGTGCGCACGAACCCGCCCGTGCGCGCCTCGCGCCTCATCCGGCGCACCTCGAACTACGTCCTCGTGCAGGGCGCGAACATCCTGCGCATCACGGCGCTCTACAAGCCGCTGCCCGTTTTCTTCGGCTGCGCGACGCTTCTCACGCTGCTCGGCCTCGGGCTCGTCGGGCGCTACGTCCTCTTCGTGATCACCGATCACAACCCGGCCGGCCACCTCCAGTCGCTGCTGCTCGCGGCCGTGCTGTTCGTCGCGGCCGTCGTCTGCGTTCTTTCCGGGCTCCTCGCGGACCTCATCTCGATCAACCGCACGCTCCTCGAGGAGCTCGTCGTCGAGCAGAGAAGGCGACACGCGGGAGACGGAGACGGGAGATGAATATTTTCGGATTTCTTAGAAAGTGAATGGGGCTCCGGGCGCCGCGGAACCGGCGCAGCCCACTTCGGACGAAAGGTTCCCGCGCCGCGCCCCTCTTACCCTTTCCAAGAAAATCTTCTCCCTCGCCTGCGCTGCGGCGCTCCTCGCGCTGCTGCTGGTCGCATTCCGAAACTCTTCAGCAGACCTTTCTTCCCGCCTCGCCTCCGCGAACCCCTGGCTCGTCGCGCTCGGCTTTCTCCTGAACATCCTCGCCTTCGGCGTGCGGGCGTACCGCCTCAACCTGCTCCTTCCGCCCGCCGACAGGATCCCCGTAGCGACCGGCTGGTCGCTCTCGGGCGCGACGACGTTCCTCCTGCAGGTGATGCCGTTCCGAAGCGGGGAGATCGGTTCCTGGGCGTCGATCAGGGCCGCTCTGGGCGCGAGCTGGGCGCGCTCGGGGGCGGTTCTCGCGCTCGTGAAGATGCTCGACACGGCGACGCTGCTCCTCGCGGGGCTCGCGGGGGCTGCCTGGCTTCTTTTCACGAGCGGCACGCACGTGCTCGGAATCGGCGTGGCCGCGCTCGTTCTCCTCGGAGCCGCCTTCCTCCTCGCCCTGCCCCTCGCGGGCGGGCGGCTGCTCGTGGCTCTCGTGCCGCGGCTTCCCGAGAACAGCCGCCGGCGTGCCCTCGCGCGCGAAGTGGCCGAGGGACTCTCCGTCGCGAGGCGGGCACCGGGCTCCTACGCGATGGCCACCGCCGC
>DASVJU010000195.1:0-3877 GCA_036385755.1 Thermoanaerobaculia bacterium | reverse complement strand
CGCGACACGTCGCGGGTGCACCGCCAGACAGGCGAAGGGATGATCGTCGGCACGCTCGACTACCTGTCGCCGGAACAGGCTCTCGGCAACCCCCTCGACGAGCGGTCCGATCTCTTCTCCATGGGCATCGTCTTCTATCAGATGCTCTCGGGCGTGCATCCGTTCTCGGGCGCGAGCGTGACGCAGATGGTGGCGAAGATGATGACCAAGGAGGCCGACCCCTGGCCTGAGCCCGACCTCGTGCCCGACAGCCTGAAGCAGATCGTCGCGCGCGCCCTCCGGAAAGAGCCCGCCGAGCGTTACGGGAGCGCGGGCCAGATGATCCTCGACCTCGTGGTCGCCCGGCGCGAGCTGCACGCGAGACCCGCGCGTGGGGCCGTCACGCGAGAGGTCCCCGCCGCCCTGCCCGCCCCCGTCGCCGACTCCACGGCGCCGCTCCGGCGGCCACGCCCGACGGCCGCGGCCGTGACGAGCGAGATGCCCGTTCCCAGAAAGGGGCCGCTCCTTCTTCTTCTCGCCGCCAGCGCCGCCTTGATCGTCCTGGCCGCGCTCTTCGCGACCCGAGGCTGCGGGCGGCTCCGGACGCTCGCCCCCCCGCCGGCGTCGGCCCGCTGAGAGCGCGCCATGACGGACGCCCTGGGACTCTTCCACCCCGGAGTCTCCGCGTGGTTCCGCGAGGCCTTCCCGCTGGGTCCCACCGCCGCGCAAAGACTCGCGTGGCCCGCGATCGCCGCGGGCCGAAACGTCCTTCTCGTCTCGCCCACGGGCACGGGTAAGACGCTCGCGGCGTTCCTCGTGTCGCTGGACGCGCTCCTGAAGCGCAAGCTCGGAGGGGACGCCAGGCCTGCGACCTCCGTCCTCTACATCTCCCCCCTCAAGGCGCTCGACAACGACGTCGCGCGCAACCTCGAGAGACCGCGGGAAGGCATCCGCCGCGCGCTCGAGGAGGCGGGCCTGTCGGCCGGCGAGCGCACCGCGGCGCGGATCACGACGGCCGTGCGCACGGGCGACACGGCGGCCTCTGCGCGGCGCGCACAGATCAGCCGCCCGCCGGACGTCCTCATCACGACGCCCGAATCGCTGTACCTCCTTCTCACGGGAGGAGGCCGCGCGCTTCTCGCCACGGTCTCGACCGTGATCCTCGACGAAATCCATTCCGTGGCGGGGACGAAGCGGGGCTCCCACCTCGCGCTGAGCCTCGAACGCCTCGAGGCGCTCGTCACGGAGTCCGGCGGACGGCCCCCGCAGCGCGTCGCGCTCTCGGCGACGGTCGAGCCCGTGGCCGAAGTCGCCGCCTTCGTGGGAGGCATGCACCGCGTCGAACCGCTCGTGGTCGACGCGAAGAAGAGCCTCGACCTCGCCGTCCTGAGCCCGAAGGAGTCGTTCGGCGGGTCTCACGAGGGCTCCGCCTGGGAGCCCGCGATCGAGGCGATCGCGGCCGAGGCGGCGACGCGTCGCACGACCCTGGTCTTCTGCAACAACCGGCGGCACGCAGAGCGCGTCGCCGCGAAACTGGAGGAAAAGCTGGGATGGGGCGTCCCGACACATCATGGATCCGTCGCCCGGGGCCTGCGCGAGGAAATCGAGCGCGACCTGAAAGCCGGGTCGCTGCGCGTTCTCGTGGCCACGGGCTCCCTCGAGCTCGGCCTCGACGTGGGCGAAATCGACTCCGTCGTCCAGATCGGAAGCCCGAAGGGCGTGGGGCGCGCACTGCAGCGCGTGGGCCGCTCGGGCCACCT
The DNA here is from genome assembly GCA_036385755.1 of Thermoanaerobaculia bacterium. Lineage (GTDB taxonomy): Bacteria > Acidobacteriota > Thermoanaerobaculia > UBA5066 > UBA5066 > Fen-183. Next base: position 2,138 of record DASVJU010000195.1, on the reverse strand, counting down.
CGTCGGCCAGACCTCGCGCGGCCGCCTCGTGCCGCTCTTTCTCGACGACCTCTTCGAATGCGCCGCCACCGTGGAGGGGATGCGCGAAGGCGACGTCGAGGAGACGCGCCCTCCGGAGTTTCCGCTCGACGTGCTCGCCCAACAGATCGTCGCCGAGGCCGTGGGCCGCGGAAAGGAGGGCACCACGGCAGAAGCGCTCCTCGAGATGTTCCGGCGCGCGCGCCCCTATCGTGCCCTGTCCCGCACGCTGTTCTTCGAGACGCTCGCGATGCTCTCGGGAAAGTACCCGAAGGAGCGCTTCGCGGCGCTCGCCGCGAAGCTCGTGTGGGACCGCGCAACGGGCCGCGTCGCGGCGCTGCCCGGCGCGCGCCTCGCGGCGCTCCTCGACGGCGGGACGATCGGCGACCGGGGCACCTTCCGGGCCGTGCTCAAGGACGGCCGGACGGTGGTCGGCGACCTCGACGAGGAGTTCGTGTACGAGACCCGGGCCGGCGACGTCTTCCTGCTCGGCTCGCGCGCCTGGCGGGCCGTGGAGATCTCGCACGACCGCGTCGTCGTCGAGGACGCGGCCGGGCAGCCCGCGCGCATGCCGTTCTGGAAGGGCGAGGGTCTCGGCCGCACGGCGAAGCTCGCGGCGCGCGTGGGCCGGCTCAAGCGGTTCGTGGCCGAGAGTCTCGATGATCCCGCACTGCCCGGCCACCTCGCGACGCGTTACGGGTGTGACGAGAACGCCGCGTCCGCGCTCACGGCAGCCGTGCGGCGCGAGGCTTCCGAGTCTCCTGGAGTCGCTTCGGACCTCCACGTCGTCTTCGAGACGTTTCCGAACGACCTCGGGGATCCCTGCGTCCTCGTGCGCTCTCTCTTCGGCCGCGGCGTGAACCTGCCCTGGTCGCTCGCGCTCGCGAGCGTGCTCAACGAGGAGACCGGCGTGCAGGCGGAAGCCGTCGCGACCGACGACGGAATCCTCCTGCGCCTCCCCCGCGCCGAGCGCGAGATCCCGCTCGAGCGCCTCGCCCGGCTCACGGCCGAAGAGGCCCGCGAGCGCCTGCTCGCAGAGCTCCCGAACTCGGCTCTCTTCGGGGCGCGCTTCCGCGAGAACGCCCAGCGCGCGCTGCTCCTCCCGCGCGCGCGGTCGGGCCGCCGCACACCTTTCTGGCTGCAGCGCCTGCGCGCGAAGGACCTCCTGCAGACGACGCGGCAGCTGCCCGATTTCCCGATCGTCGCCGAGACCTACCGGGATTGTCTGAAGGACCAGTGGGAGTCGGATCGCCTGTTCCGATTGCTCGACGAGCTCCAGTCCGGCGCCGTCGCCCGCTCGGTGGACGTGAGGAAGTTCCCGTCTCCCGCCGCGCAGGGGCTCCTCTTCACGTTCGTGATGGCCTACATGTACGAATGGGACGCCCCGAAGGCCGAGCGCGGCCTGCACGCCCTCGCGATGAACCGCGAGCTCCTCGGCGAGGTTCTCGGCGAGACGCTCCCCGACACGCTCCGCCCCGAGGCGGCGGACGCGGCACGCGCGGAGGCCTCACGCCTCGTCCCCCAACGAATGGCGCGCAACGCGGACGAGCTGCTCCTTCTGTTCCAGGAGCTCGGAGACCTGACGAAAGAGGAAGTCAGAGAAAGATCTGCTGAAGAGGGGAAAGAAGAAGGCTGGCTCGGCGAGCTGACCTCTCGCGGGAGTGTGACGGCGCTTTTCTTAGAAGGTGAAAGACGCTGGATCGCCGCGGAGGATCTGCCGGTATTCGAGCAGGCGCTCGGCCGCGTCCTCACCGAGCGATCCGCCAGCGGCCGCGGCGAGCCGGATCCCCACGCCACGCCGCCAACACGTGTCATCGAAGAAATCTCCGGTTCTTCCCCCGGTCTTCAGCAAATCGTTCTTCGTTTCTTTGCAACTCGCGGTCCCGCGACCGCCGACGACTTCGTGAAGCGCTATGGCGTCGACGCCGCCCGCGTCGAAGACGCGCTCGAAGCGCTGCGGCTCGACGCGCTCGTCGTGCGCGGACGCTTCGGGGCGGGCGACGGGCCGCCGCGCTGGGCGGGCGCCCGCCTCGCGGAAAGCGTCCGCCGCAAGACGCTCGCGCTCCTGCGTGGCGAGATCCGCCCCGTGCCCGTCTCCGCGTGGCGCGCCTTCGTCGCGA
>DASVJU010000194.1:0-2377 GCA_036385755.1 Thermoanaerobaculia bacterium | reverse complement strand
TGCCGATGCGGCATACCAGAGGACGATCGCAGTCGACGTCTCGTCGCTGACGCCTCTCGTCGCGTGTCCGCACACCGTTGACAACGTGAAGTCCGTCACAGCGGTGGAGGGAGTTCCCGTCCATCAGGTCGTCATCGGCTCGTGCACGAACGGGCGGCTCGACGACCTCGCCGAGGCTGCCCGCATCGTGAAGGGCCGCCACGTGGCAGCCGGGACGCGCATGCTCGTCTTCCCGGCCTCCGCGAAGATCTATGCCGAGGCGATGCGGCTCGGCTACCTTGCCGATTTCATGGCCGCCGGCGCCGTCGTCATGAACGCCGGCTGCGGCCCGTGCCTCGGCATCCACGAAGGGGCGCTCGGTGACGGCGAGACGGCGATCTCGACGACGAACCGGAACTTCAAGGGGCGCATGGGGAACCCGGGCGCCGACGTTTACCTCGCGTCGCCCGCCGTCGCGGCGGCGTCCGCCCTCACGGGCGTCATCACGGACCCGCGGAAGGAGCGCTGAGATGGCCCGCGTCAGGAAAGCCGAGACGATCCGCGTCAGAAAAGCCGAGATGGCCCGCGTGATCCTGAGCCTGGGCGACGACGTCTCGACGGACGTCGTCTACCCGGGGCGCTACATGGCGACCGTTCTCCCGACGGAGACTCCCGCATTCGCGTTCGCGGACAACGCCGCCTTCCAGGCGGCCGTGAAGGCGAAGTCCATCCCGCGGGGTGCCGTCATCGCGGCGGGGGACAATTTCGGCTGTGGCTCCTCGCGCGAGCAGGCGGCGTCGTGCCTCAAGGGGCTGGACGTCGTCGTCGTCGCGAAGAGCTTCGCGCGCATCTTCCTTCAGAACGCGATCAACCTCGGGCTCAAGGTGGTCGTCGCGCCGGGTTTCGCGGCGGACGAAGGTGACGAGATCGTCTTCGAGGACGGGTGCGTCGAGAACCGCACGAAGCTAACGGCGTTCGACGTGACCCCGCTCCCGAGGGCGCGGCAGGCGATCATCGACGCGGGCGGGCTCATTCCGTATACGCGGGCGAGACTCGTCGCGGCGCCGCAAACCTGAACGAAACGTAGGCCCGGAGCTCTAAACTCCGCCCGAAGGAGGCCCTCCATGCCCTTTCGGCTGATCTACTCCTCCGAGGCGGCGCCGGGTCTGGCCACGCCGGACCTCGAGGGAATGCTCGCGGAGTCCCGGATCCGCAACCGGGTGTGCGGGATCACCGGCGTGCTCGTGTTCGTCGACGGTGCGTTCCTCCAGATCCTCGAAGGGGAGAGACACGACGTCCTCGAACTGATGGAGAGGATCGAGCGCGACCCGAGGCATCACGGGGTCAAGGTGTTTCACGAGGAGGAGACCGACGAGCGCGCCTTCGCCTCGTGGAACATGGCCTATCTCAGTCCCAGCGCCGAGGAGGTCTCCAGGTGGGCGGAGCTCGACGGCGCCACGACGATCGGGAGCGTGGTGGCCTCTCTCGAGAGCGAACCGGGTCGCCTCCCGGGGATGGTCGTCAACATCCTCAAAGCGATCGCGAGTCCTTGAGAGTTTCGGGGGAGTCCGCCGCCAGAACGCCCACGGGCGATTCGGCGTAAAGGCCTTCGATCACGTCGCGGTAGCGCTGCTCGACGACCCGGCGGCGGACCTTCAGGCTCGGCGTCAGCTCGCCCGTCTCGATCTTCAGCTCCGCGGGCAGGATCGCCCACCGCCGAATTGCCTCGTACCGGGCCAGGTGCGCGTTCACGTGCTCGATATGCAGGCGGATGAGCTCGACGACTCTCGCGTCACGCACGAGCTCCGCGTAGGACGCGCCCTGAATCCCCTCGGCGCGCGACCACGCGAGCAGCTCCTCTTCGGACAGGCTGATGAGCGCGGTGCAGAAGCGGCGTCCCTCGCCGTGCAGGAGAACTTGCGCGATGAGGGGCATCTCGAGCTTCAGCCTTCCCTCGACGTGCTGCGGTGCGACGAACTTTCCTCCCGAGGTCTTGATCAGGTCCTTCTTGCGGTCGGTGATCGTGAGATGGCCGGCGGCGTCGTTGGCGCCGATGTCGCCCGTGCGGAGCCAGCCGTCGGCGTCGAGCGCGCGGGCCGTCTCGTCCGGAAGGCCGAAATACCCCCGCATCACGCCGCGCCCGCGGAGGAGAATCTCGCCGTCCTTCGCGAACGAAACCTCGATGCCGGGAATCGGGATGCCGACGGTTCCCCAGCGGTTGCGGTCCGGGAGGTTGGAGACCGTCATCGCCGTCGACTCCGAGAGGCCGTAACCCTCGAGGATCGTGACGCCGAACGCGGCGAAGAACCCCGTGAGCTCCTGCGCGAGGGCGACGCTGCCGCAGATGAAGAAGCGGAGGCGCCCGCCGAAACGCTGGCGGACCTTTTCGAAGACGAGG
>DASVJU010000193.1:0-3015 GCA_036385755.1 Thermoanaerobaculia bacterium | reverse complement strand
CGGAATCGAGCATGTCGGTGTCTGTGCAGAGGTCCTCGATCGCGTCAAGATCGGTCCCGGGCCGGCGCAGGAGGCCACCGAGCGTCGTCTCCTCCACGAGACTCACCCCACGCGCGGCGAACCGCTCCTTGGTCGCGCGGTCCGGTCGCACGCGCGCGGCGTTCAGCCCTCCGCGGAGGCGCGCCACCCGCGCCTCCGCCTCGAGCACCGGCGCGGCCTCGCGCTCTCTCATGAGGCCGAAAGCGAGCGCGATCCCGGTGAGCCGCGCGTAGGCGGTGTCGGCCCCGAGGAGGAGGCGATGTTCGGCGCGGGACGTGAGGAGGCGATACGGCTCGTCGAGGCCGAGCGTCACGAGGTCGTCGAGCATGACGCCGATGTAGGCCTCGTGCCGGCCGAGGCGCAGCGGCGCATCGCCGGCCACGGCCCGCGCCGCGTTCGTGCCCGCGACGAGGCCCTGCCCCGCCGCCTCCTCGTATCCCGACGTCCCGTTGATCTGTCCCGCCAGAAACAGCCCGGGGAGTGCGCGCGTTTCGAGCGACACATCGAGCTGCTCGGGAAACACCATGTCGTACTCGACGGCGTACGCGGGCCTCAGGATCTCGGCCCGCTCGAGCCCGGGGATCATCCTCACGATGGACTCCTGGGTCTTCTCCGGAAGCGACATCGACAGGCCGTTGAGGTAGAGCCAGTCGGTCGAAAGGCCCTCCGGCTCGACGAAGATCTGATGCCTCGGCTTGTCCCGGAAGCGGACGATCTTGTCCTCGATCGACGGACAATAGCGGGGCCCGCGGCCCACGATCCGGCCGGAATAGAGCGGCGAGAGCGGCAGGCTTTCACGGATCAGGTCGTGCACCGCCTCGTTCGTGTGCGTGAGCCAGCAATCCACCTGGCGCTGCAGCGGGAACGCCTCGTCGCGCGACCGGAAGGAGAACGCGACCGGCCGCGGGTCTCCCGGCGCTCGCGACATCTTCGAGAGGTCGACGGTGCCCGCGCGGACACGCGGCGGCGTTCCGGTCTTCATCCGACCGAGGCGGAGACCCAGACCGGAGAGGGCGTGAGACAGCGCGCGCGCCGGCGGCTCGTTCCAGCGCCCGGCTTCCCGCCGTACGTCTCCCACGTGCACGAGGCCGCGGAGAAACGTCCCCGTCGTCACGACCGCGGCGCCGCAAGAGAGCGTCGAGCCGTCCTCGAGCGTCAGGCCGGCGAGGCGCCCGTCCCGCACGAGAAACCCTGCGGCGGTGCCCTCTCCGAGCGTAACGTTCTTCGCCGCGCACAAAATGCGCGATAACTCTTGTGCATAGAGTGCTTTATCTGACTGGCATCGCAGCCCGCGCACGGCAGTTCCGCGCGAACCGTTGAGCACCTTGAACTGGATCGCCGTCCGATCCGCCACGAGCCCCATCGCGCCCCCCAGGGCGTCGATCTCGCGCACGACCTGCCCCTTGGCGAGCCCGCCGACGGCGGGGTTGCAGCTCATGCGCCCGACCGTGCCGAGCTCCCGTGTCAAAAGGAGAGTCTTCTTTCCGAGGCGCGCGGCGGCGAGCGCGGCCTCCGCGCCCGCGTGTCCCCCTCCGACAACGACGACGTCCCACCGCGCCTGCATCCCCGCCACTTTACTTGCCCACGCAGAACGCCGCGAAGATGCGGTCCAGAAGCTCCTCGGTCGCCGTTTCGCCCGTGATCGCCCCGAGCGCGGCGAGCGCCTCGCGCACGCGCGCCGCGACGAGCTCGGGTTCGCCGGGCGCGCTACGCGCGAGCTCCGCCGCTTCACGCAGGAATGCCGCCGCCGACACGAGCGCCTCGCGATGCCTCTCGAGAACGAGCAGCTCTCCGTCCGCCTCGACGAGAGAGAGGCGCGCGGCCATCTGCAGGCGCAGCTCATCGAGGCCGGCGCCGGTGAGGGCGGAGACGAAGTGAGCGATGGATGAAGAGAAGAAAGAAAAGGAAAGCGAAGAAGATTCTGTGAAAGGTCGCTGGGGCGATGCCGGCGCTCGGGGGGCCGCCGGAGCTCTCCCGTCGGCAAGGTCCAACTTGGTGCCTACGACGAGCGTATTCGATCTTTCCCTTCTAAGAAAATTCTCGTCCTCCTCGGACATGCCTCTCGCGGAATCGACCGCGTAGAGGACGAGGTCCGCGCTCTCGCCCGCGCGCTCGGCCACCGCGACGCCGATCTTCTCGACTTCGTCCTCCGTTGCCCGGAGCCCTGCCGTGTCGAACAGCGTCACCGTCTCGCCGCCGATCTCGCAGGTTTCGGCGATGGCGTCGCGCGTCGTCCCCGGCACCGCCGTGACGATGGCGCGGTCGCGCCCGACGAGGGCGTTGAAGAGCGTGGACTTCCCCGCGTTCGGTCGTCCGAGGATCGCAACCGCCTTACGGCGATCGCGCGCGCCCCCCCTGGCCGCGGCGGCAGCCAAGGCCTCCGCCTCGCAGGCGGCCGCTGCGAGCACTTCACCTGCCGCGGGGAGGTCCGCGGACGGCACGTCCTCGGCGAAGTCCAGCCCGGCTTCGAGGCCGGCGAGAACGTCGAGGACCGCCTCTTTCGCCGCGCGAACGCGCCGGGACAGCTCCCCCTCCACGAGAGAGAGCGCGCGCCGCGCTACCCCCCGGCTCTCCGCCGCCGCGAGCGCGGCGACTCCCTCGGCTTCGGCCAGATCCAGCTTGCCGTTCGCGAGGGCGCGCCGCGTGAACTCGCCCCGCGCGGCCGGGCGTGCGCCCGCGGCACGCGCCGCGGCGAGAAGCCCCGCCACGATCGCGGGAGACCCGTGGCAGAGGAACTCGACGACTTCTTCTCCGGTCGCCGAATGCGGGGCCGGAAAAAAGAGCACGAGCGCGCGGTCGAGCGGCCGGCCGTCCTCCCCGACGAGAAGATGCAGCGCCGCCTCGCGCGGGCGCGGTTCCTCGGGGAGGCGCCGCGCGATTTGCCGCGCAACCCGGCGCGTCGCGCCCGCCTGGCCCGTCAGACGGACGACGGCAAGTGCCGAGGAGCCCGGAGGCGTCGCGGGGGCGACGAGCACG
>DASVJU010000192.1:0-3081 GCA_036385755.1 Thermoanaerobaculia bacterium | reverse complement strand
CCCCGCGAGCGCGCAGAGCGGGCTCGCGATCGGCTGGAGGCGCGCGACGCGCACGCTCTCGCTGCCCTTGAGCGACAGAACCGGAACGAGCCCGGCTTCGAGGAGCTTCTCCGCGGCGCGGAGCGTCAGGACGACCTCGGATGGCGGGGTGACGCGGGTCTCGAGGCCGTCTCTGAAGACGTGCGTGGGCAGGCCTGGAATCTCGGCCGCAGACTCGGGCTTGAGATCCCACCCTCCCTGTTCAAAAGCGCCCGTGAGGACGAGGGCGCACGCCAACGCGGCGTTTCCCCAGACGTAGGCCTCGTGTTCCGGCGCGCCCGGAATCTCCTCGAACGGGAAGGAGTCGATCGGCTCGGTTTTTGCGCCATACGGCCGGCGCAACATGATGCGCGGCAGCGCGAGGGCGACCCAGGCGGCCTCCGGCAGGGCGCGAAGCTCCTCCCAGACAACCGCGCCGACATCCGCGGGCTTTTTCCAGTCGCCGGGATCCGGCGTCGCGGCGAGCGACGCGCAGCCGACGAAATCCGAACGGGCGCCCGCGAGGAAAGGAGCGCCGGCGGCCTGGGCCACCTTGGCGATGCGCGAGAGGAGCGCCGCGTCAGCGAGGGTCGGGCCGAATTCGTAGAGCCCGAGAACGGCTCCCCACGGCTCGGCGCCCGGCGTGTCGACCGTCTCCGTCACGAGACGCCGATAGAGGCCCGTACCCGAGAGCTTTTCCTGACCCGTCACGTCCGCGAGGAGCGCCTCTCGCGACGCATCGAGGAAGAAGATGCGAACGGTCTCGTCCTCTGCACGGCGGACGAGAAAGTCGAGGGAGCGCCACGCCGCCTCGAGCGCCCGGAAGCGGGGGTTCCTGAGGATCGCCCGAAGCAGCGCGGAGCGCGCCTCGTCCACGGCCTCCCTGAGGCGCGGCAGATCGGCGTCCTCTTCGGGGGCGAGGTGGGGCCGGACGATCGCCTTCAGCTCGGCCTCGAACGCGGAATCCGAGGCGGGCTTCGGCCGCCGGGAAGCCGCTGCAAGAAGCTCGCCCACGATGTCATCCTGCCCGCCGGCGGGCGGGGCCGCGGGCTCGCGTGGCTCGGGCGGGGGGCCCGCCCACGCGCGCGCCTCCCGCGCCGCCTCGGCGAACGTCCGCGGATTCTCGAGCCGCTTGCGCGTCTCGCGCCACTCCAAAAGGACGTCGACGCGCTCGAGGAGCCGGTCCGGATGGAAGTCGTCGAGACCGCGAAGCTCGATCTTCGCGCTGCGCCCGTTCCCGAGAGGCACCTCCATCGTCACCTGAAGCCGGCCGAGCTCCTCTTCGAGGACGTCCCGGTCGACGGCGTGTACCTTTCGCGCCACGAGGGGACCGGCGCCCGCGCCTCCGAAATCACCGAGAACGAGCAGCCGAAAAGGTGTCTCGGGATCGGGGATCTCGCGCGACGTCTCCGCGCTCGTTCCCAGCCTCACATCGACGTTTCCGGATGGCGGGCGCCTGGACATCGCGGCCTCCTCGTTGCTGAAGCTCGTTGATGAAGCCCGAGTCTAGCGCGGCGAGAACCCGCGAGGTCCCTGTTCTATGATTGCTCTCCTTCATGTCGGAAAAAGAGCGGACCGCACACGATGCGGTCCTGTACCCTGGGTTGCCGTTTTCTCAGACCCATCCGGATCGTCTCGCGACGATCGCGGCGCTGCACGGCCTCCCCGCTGCTCCTCCCGAGCGCTGTCGCGTGCTCGAGATGGGCTGCGGGCAAGGGGGCAATCTCATCCCGATGGCCTATGTCCTGCCGGGGAGCACGTTCCTCGGCGTCGACGCGGCGGGCTCGGCCGTCGCGCGGGGCCGGGAGCAGATTGCCGCCCTCGGCCTCACGAACGTGACGCTCGTTCACGCCGATCTTCTGGACGCAGCGGACCTCGGCACGTTCGACTACGTCGTCGCGCACGGCGTCTACTCGTGGGTGCCGCCGTCCGTGCAGGAGAGGGTGCTCGCGATCGCCTCCGAAGTGCTCGCTCCGAACGGCGTCGCGTACGTGAGCTACAACGCGCTTCCCGGAGGCCACGTCCGAAACGCGATGCGCCAGATGATGCTTTGGCACGTCCGGGGCATCGAGGAACCCGACGAGAGAATGGCCCAGTCGCGGGGCCTCGTTCGGTTTCTCGTCGAGGCCGCGCCGCCGCGCCCGCTCTTTTCCGCGATCCTCAAGGAGACGATCGACCACCAGGAGAAACAGCCGAACGCCGTCCTGTTCCACGATGATCTTTCCGAGTTCAACGAATCCCTTCTGTTCGTCGACTTCATGGAACGCGCGAACCGGCACCGGCTCAGGTTCCTCTCGGAAGCCGACTACTGCGACATGGCCGTGTGGAACGCCGACAGCCCGGCGGGCCGGTTCCTCCTGGAAGTGGGAGCGAAAAACGTGATCGCGCAGCAGCAGTACCGGGATTTCCTCATCTTCCGGCGCTTCCGGCAGACGCTCCTCTGCCGCGAAGACGCGCCTCCGACTCGCGAGCCCGATCCCGAGATGCTTCGATCGCTCTACGTCGGCGCGAGCACGCGGCCGAAATCGGAGGGCCCCGACATCGCGTCGGACGAGCCGGTGAGCTTCGTGTCCGAGAAGGACGGGGAGGTGACGACACCGCATCCTCTCTCGAAAGCCGCTTTTCTCGAGCTTGGAGCGATCTGGCCGCGCTGGGTCCGGGTTTCCGACCTCCTCGCCGCCGCCCGTGCGCGTCTCTCGGCGGCCGGGGGCCGTCTCGCCACGGCCGGGGATGAAGCGCGTCTGCTCCGTTTCCTGCTCGGCTCCTATGGCGCGAACGTGACTCACATTCGGAGCGCGCCTTGCCCCTTCGTCACGGAAATTTCAGAGCGTCCGCGAGCGAGCGCTCTCGCCCGGCTCCAGGCCCGCGCTCTCACCGCGGTCACGAACCTCAGGCACGAGAGCGTTCGGCTCGAGGATCCCCTCGCGATCACTTTCCTCGAGCTTCTCGACGGCACGCGGGACCGCACGGCGATCGCGAGCGAGATGGCGGCAGCCCTTCGGGAGAAAGACCTCGAAACCGCTGCAGTCACTTCGGACGTCGAGAAGTTGATCGCCCTCAACT
>DASVJU010000191.1:0-4766 GCA_036385755.1 Thermoanaerobaculia bacterium | reverse complement strand
TACGCGTATCAGTGGCGGTCGGGTGCTTTCGCCATCCCCGGGGCAACCAACCAGACCTACAAGACCTCGTCGCCGACCCCGACGACCATCCAGGCGGGATGCACCGCGACCGACAACGCGAGCCTGCAGGGCAGCAACGTGGGCTCGGTCACGATCAACGACGTGGCCGGTCCGCCCGCGGCGTGCGTGGACGTGAACTACACGATCCTCGACCGGGACAACGGCTTCATTTCGATCCCGCTTTCCTCGAATTTTTCGGGCCAGTATTACGCGGTGGCCACGGGACAGAATCTCGCCTTCGTGGCTTCCGGTACGGGGATGGGCAGCGCTGACTGGACGTTCGGAGACGGCGTCACCGCGAGCGGCAACCCGACCTGGTACACCTACACGACGGCCAACGCGTTCAACGCAACGGTCAAATTGAACTCGAACACGCAGTGCAGCAAGACATACAGAGTCATCGTCGCGGGTCCCTCGGGCCTCTTCACGGCGCGCTACGCCGACGATTCCATCTTCTCGTACTCGCACGTGGACTCGGGGAAGGACCTGAGCTTCGTGGCCACGGACAACGCCGACAGCTATGCGTGGGACTTCGGCGACGGGTTCACGGCGACGGGGAAGAACCCGACGCACGCGTTCAGGGTCAACGGCTCGGCGCCCGTCACGTACACGACGACGCTCACCGTGACGATCGGAACGAATAACTGGTCCACGACGCAGACCTTCACCGTCATTCCGCCGGCCGAGCCGCCGACGTGGTTCGTGGCAGGCCTCGCCTACTCGCAGGGCGCCGTTTCGGGCACGGTCTGGCAAAGCGACATGACGATCTTCAACCCGCATCCGACTCTTTCAGCGACCTATTCCCTGGCTTTCCTGGACGGCAAGAACCCCGTCGCTCCGAAGGATCTCGTCTGGAAGACGGTCACGCTCGGGGCGCAGCAGAGCGCGTCGTCGGTGAACGTCCTCGGCTCGTTCTTCGGGAAGCCCCTCGGCAGCTATGGCGCGGTCGTCGTGAGCGGCGACGCCGCCCCGGTGGCCCCCGCGATCACGTCCCGGACGTACAACAACGGCAACCCGGGGAAGGGCACCTTCGGTCTCTCGGTGCCCGTGGCGCAGGCGACGAACGGCGTGTCGCAGCAGTCGTCCCCCGCGCAGCAGCTCCTCATCGGGCTGCGCGACGACGCCTCGGCGTACACGAACATCGGCCTCATGAACCTGGTCTCGACCGACTGGAGCCACGCGCACCTGACGTTCTTCGACGCGTCCGACGTGAATCTCGGCACCCTCAACGTGGACGTGCCGCCGTACAGCGTCTCGCAGCTCTCCAAGCCGCTCACGGGCGGAGGCTGGCTCGCGAAGCCGCCTCTGGCCCTCTACCGCGTGCAGGTCACGGTGGATCCGGGCGGAGCCGTCTATCCCTACGCGACGGTGATCGACCAGGCGTCGACGGATCCGATCGTCGTCACGCCGACGGAACAGCCCCTGAACACCTACCGCGTCCCGGGAATCGTGCGCCTCGCCGGTGCGAACAACACCGTGTGGCGGAGCCGATTCACTCTGCACAACCCGTCGACGTCCGCACGCAAGGTCAAGGTCCTCTACTCCTACGTGCCCTGCACCGCCACGGGCTGCGCCGGACAGCAGGTCAGCTCCGGCCCCGGAGACGTCTCCATGGCGCCCGGCGAGACGAAGACGTGGGACGATTTTCCGGCCGCCTGGCTCTCGGCCGCCGGGGGAAACGTCTCGGACAGCGTCTCGTACGCGAGCTCCTACGTCGACGTCGCGCCCACGACCGGCGACCCGAACCTGGATCCGCTCCTCGTTCTCGGGGAGACGTTCAACTCCCAGCCGACGGGCCCCGTGGGACTGCAGCTCTCGGGCTTCACCGACCTCGACGGCGGCTCGAAGACGGGCGCGGGCAAGAGGCTCCTCCTGACCGGCCTCGCCTCGAACGCCGATTTCCGGACGAACGTGGCTTTCTTCCTCACGAGCGGGACGTCGGGCTACTTCAACGTGCACGTGCTCTCGGACACGGGTGTGACGCTCAAGACGTTCGGGTGGAACCTGACGGATTCGAGTCCGTTCAAGCAGTTCAGCGACTCGGATCTCTTCGGGGGCGTCAACAAGTCGGACCGCATGTCGATCATCGTGGATTCCTTCGACGGCTCGCCGGTGGCGGGTTACGCGACGATCATCGACAACACGTCGGGCGACGCGACGTTCGTGAAGGCCCAGCCGGCTCCCTGAGAGCTTTCTGAGACCTTCCCCAAAGGCGGGGGCTTCGGGCAACATCGACCCCTCGATGTCCGAATCCCCCCCTTCCTACTCGTTCTCCAACCTGCGCAAGGTCTACCGGCTATACGCGGCCCCTCGCGACCGCTTCTTCGAGGCGCTGACGGGCCGCCCGCGGCACGCCGAGGTGCGGGCGCTCGACGGCGTCTCGGGCGGAATCGCGAAGGGCTCGGTCCTCGGCGTCATCGGCGAGAACGGCTCGGGCAAGAGCACGCTCTTCAAGATCCTCGCGGGCACGACGGCTCAGACCTCGGGCACCGTGAACCTGTCGGGGCGGGTGGCGTCGATCCTCGAGCTCGGCTCGGCGTTCCATCCGGACGACACGGGCCGGCGCAACGTGATCCTGCAGGCCGCCCTCGCGGGGCTCTCGCGCGAGGAAGTGGCCGACGCGCTGCCCGAGATCGAGGCGTTCGCCGAGCTCGGTGACTTCTTCGACCGGCCGGTCAAGACGTACTCGTCGGGCATGCAGATGCGGCTCGCGTTCTCGGTCGCGACGGCGGTCCTGCCCGACGTGATCCTCCTCGACGAGGCGCTCGCCGTCGGCGACGGCCGCTTCCAGAAGAAGTGCGTGGACCGGATCTTCGAGCTGAAGGCCTCGGGCAAGACGATCTTCTTCTGCAGCCACGCGATGTACTACGTGTCCACGCTGTGCGACCGCGCGCTGTGGCTGAACGCGGGGCGCGTGGCGGCGGAGGGCGACGCGCAGAGCGTCGTCCTCGAGTACGAACGGTTCCTGGCCCGGAAGGACGCCGCCGCGCCCCACGAGGTCCACGCGCCCCCGGATTCGCTCGGACGCATCACCGGCTTCACCCTCGTCGGCGCCGACGGAAAGGAGACGGACGGATTCCGTCCAAACGAGCCGTGGGCCGCCGAGGTCTCGTTCGAAGGGGACGTTCCCGAACGGCTCATGCAGGTGCATCTCGGCGTCGGGACGCACGACAACGTCGTGTGCTTCACGGCGGACTCCAATCTCGACGGCGCGGGGCCTTTCGGAGGGCGGGCCCGCCATCGGGTCCGCATCACGGTCGAGCAGCTGCCTCTCGGGAAGGGAGAGTTCGTCGCGAACGTGTTTCTGGGCGACGAGAAGGCTCTTGCCCTCTACGACTCCAGGAGCCGCACGTTCCGCGTCGAGTCCGACACGTGGCGGAACGGCCTGATGAGTCCGCCCGTGACCTGGAAGACGGTTTCCGCGCCCGGCGATTCCGGATGAAGATCGTCTACGTCCTCGAGTCCCTCGAGATGTCGGGCGGCGTCAAGGTCATCATCGAGCACGCGGAGGGCCTCGCCTCCCGGGGTCACGAGGTCTCCATCGTGACACGGGACTCCCGGCATTCCTGGATTCCGGTCGGGGTCCCCGTGACCGAGGTTCTCCAGTTCGACGAGTCGACGATTCCGCCGGCAGACGTCCATGTCGCGACCTGGTTTCCGACGGTCGTCCCGACGGTGCGCGCCCGGCTCGCGCCGAAGGTCTTCCATTTCAGCCAGGGCTGGGAGGCGATCTACCCGAACACCGCCCACCGCATGGACGAGATCGACGAGGCGTACCGGCAGCCGGTCCCGAAGCTCCTCATCTCGGCGCATCTCCAGGCGATCTTCGAAGGACGGTATCCGGGGCCGTTCCACGTCCTGCCGCAGGTGATTCCCGCCGCGGATTTCGCGCCCCCGGACCCGGCCCGCGCCGGGACGCGCCACCCCCCGACCATTGGCGTCGTCGGGCCGTTCGAGGCTCCGCTCAAGGGCATCGCCGTCGCGCTCCGGGCGATGGCGAAGCTCCGCGAAGGAGGCCGGGACGTGCTCCTCCACCGCGCGAGCGCCCTGCCGCTCACGGAAGAAGAGCGGGTCCTGCTCGCGGCCGATGCCTACTCCCACGCGCTCCCCGCCGCCGCGATGCCGGCGTGGTACCACGGCCTCGACCTTCTCCTCTTCGCCTCGACCGATGGCGAGGGATTCGGGCTCCCGCCGCTGGAGGCGATGGCGGCGGGCGTGCCGGTCGTGATCTCCGACATTCCGTCGCTCTCCGTCCTGCCCACTGACGCGGTCTCCCGCGTGCCCGTCGGCGATTCCGCGGCCATGGCGCGGGAGGCCGCGCACCTGCTGGACGACCCGACTTTGTGGGCCCGGAGGCGCACCCGCGGCCTCGAGGTCGCCCGGACGTTCACGATAGACGCGGTCCTCGACCGCCTCGAGGAAATCTTCTCTCAGAAGACGTCGTGATCGAGGTACCGGTAGTCGAAGGCCCGCGACGCGCGCTCGAGATCGAACGTGCCGTCGAGGGGGCGCACCTCGAAATGGCAGTCGGCGCCGGCCGGCGCGAACCCGCCCTCGGCCTCGAGGCGCCGCGCGAGCCGCGACGAGCGGGCCGCGCGCAGGGCGAGGTGCACCGCGCCGGTGCCCCGGAGCGCCTCGGCCACGTCGTCGACGAGGTCGAGGACGGCGCCGGAGTCTTCGTCGGCGGCCTGGAGATCCACGAGGAG
>DASVJU010000190.1:0-8361 GCA_036385755.1 Thermoanaerobaculia bacterium | reverse complement strand
GCCGCGGTGGCACCGCAGAAGCCGGGTCGGTCGCCGCGCGGCGCAGCCGAAGCCCAGCCCCTTTCTAAGAAATCTCCGTCTTCCTCTTTTCCCGTCCTCGTCTCTAATCCGAGCAAGATCTTCTGGCCCGAAGAAGGCTGGACGAAGAGCAACCTCATCGCGTTCTACGCGCGGGTATTTCCGAAGCTGAAGCCGTACGTCGAGAATCGGCCGCTTTCTCTCGAACGCGCGCCCGATGGTCTCGGTGGTGAGCCCTTCTACCAGAAGGAGATGCCCTCATCGATGCCGAAGGGCACGCCGACCGTGGCGGTGCGGCACGGCAAGGACCGGAAGGTCACGAACACCGTGGTCGGAGGAAAGCTCGAGACGCAGCTCGCCCTCGCGAACCTCGG
This sequence comes from Thermoanaerobaculia bacterium, assembly GCA_036385755.1. Classification (GTDB taxonomy): domain Bacteria; phylum Acidobacteriota; class Thermoanaerobaculia; order UBA5066; family UBA5066; genus Fen-183. The sequence goes on along the minus strand of DASVJU010000190.1, from coordinate 7,969 downwards.
CTGCATCGCCGTCCACGTCTGGGGCAGCCGGGCGGACGACCTCGACCGGCCGGACTGGGTGTGCTTCGACCTCGATCCGGATTCGGGCTCGATCGTGGATGCGGTGAGCGCCTCCCTGAAGGTGAAGCAGGCGCTCGACGCGCTCGACCTCGTCTCTTTCGTGAAGACCTCGGGCGGCAAGGGTCTGCACATCTTCGTTCCCATCACGCGCGGACCGACGACGGACGAGGTGACGTGGTTCGCGAAGGAGCTCGGGACGCGCCTCGCGGCCGCCTGGCCGAAGGACCTCACGATGGAAATGCGGATCGCCGCTCGCAAGGGCCGCGTGTTTCTGGACTCTTTCCGGAACGCGTTCGGCCAGACGGTCGTCTCGCCCTACTCCGTGAGGAGGCGGCCGCACGCGCCCGTCTCGACGCCGCTCGCGTGGAGCGAGGTCGTGCCGTCGCTCCGGTCCGAGGATTTCACGATCGGCAATTTCGCCGAGCGCCTGAAGAAGCGCGACGCCTGGGCCGACTTCTTCAGGCGCCGCCAGTCCCTGAAGAGAGCGCTCACCGCGCTGAAGAGGCTCTGACTACTTCTTTCGCCCGACGAAGGCCTCCAGCGCCTTGTGGGGCGCGCCCGGAGTCGCGAAGGCCGTCCAGGCCTTGATCATCTCGTCCTGGTTCGGAGCCCCGGCAGGCGCGGCGGGTTTCGGCGCCACGTTCGGCTTGTCTTCCGCGCGCGTCAGGGATGTTACGAGAAGAAGAAGGAGAATTCCTGCGAAAGGAATTATGTCCCCCTTGACTCCCGGTCATTTCAGCCACACATTGCGCTCTGCCTGGGGGTGGCCCGAGAGGGCCTGAGATCACACCCCGGAACCTGATCCGGCTCGAACCGGCGTAGGGAAAGGCAGGCAGAGCGCACATGTCATCGAAAACCCTCCGGGCCCTTTCACTCCTGGTCTTCGTCTGGGCGGCAGCCGCCGCGCGAGCGCAGGAGGCCGCCCCCACGCCCACGCCGACGCCGCCCTCCACGCCTCACGTCTCGGAGAACGTCGTCGTGAAGGCGCTCCGCGCGGACGACATCGCGCCCATCACGAAGACGGACCTCGACCGGCCCGAGCTCACCGCGAAAAGCTGGGGGCAGGAGATACCGATGCTGCTCCAGGAGTCGCCGTCCGTGACGGCGTATTCCGAAACGGGCTCGGGGCAGGGGTATGCGTATCTCTTCCTGCGCGGCATCGGGGAGACGCGCCTGAACATGACGTTCGACGGTGTGCCGCTGAACGAGCCGGAGGACTCGGCCGTCTACACGGCCGACTTCGCGAACCTCACGGGCAACGTCGCGAGCGTGCAGATCCAGCGCGGCGTCGGAACGTCCACCGTGGGCGCCGCGTCCTTCGCGGGCTCGGTGAACTTCGAGAGCCTCGACCCGGCCCTCTCGCCGTCGCTCGACCTCCAGCTCGGCGCGGGCTCTTTCGGCACGGCTCGGGCGAGCGCGAACTGGAACAGCGGGACATTCGGCGGCGGGTGGCGGCTGTCGCTACGGCCGTCGTGGCAGACGACGGACGGGTTCCGCGAGAGCTCGGGCGTGAAGCAGGACAGCGTCTTTTTCTCGGCCGCACGCGACTTCGAGACGTCGACGCTCCGGTTCTCGGGCTTCGCGGGCGAAGAGCGGATCCAGCAGGCATTTTATGCCGTGGAACCCGACATCCTCGAGAAGGACCTCACGTTCAATCCGCTCGCGCCCGAGGAGAGGGATCACTTCCACGAGTATCTCGTCACGGGGCAATGGACGAAGGCGCTCGGTGGCGACTCGAGCTTCTCCCTGCAGGGCTACGTCGTGGGCGCAGGCGGCTGGTACCGCCTCTTCGCGGACGAAAACACCCGCACGGACCTCCAGGAATACGGGTTGTCGTGGCTCTTCGGCGGCGGGCTCGCGACATACACACGCGATTTTGGGTCCTTTCACCTGACCGCCGGCGCGCATGCGTACGGCTACCGCAGTACGCACACGCAGGACGAGATGGACGGCACACGCAACTATCTCAATCACGGCTACAAGAACGAAGTCAGCGGCTTCGTGAAGCTCCTCGGCAACCTCGGCGCGTGGCATCCGTTCCTCGACACGCAGGTGCGGTACGCGCACCTGTCCTACGCGGGCGATGTGGGGGACGCCGGGCGCGGGTGGACGTTCTTCAACCCGAAGGCGGGCGTGCGCGTCGACGTCTCGGACCGTTCGAGCGCCTACGTGTCGGTCGGCCGCACCGAGCGCGAGCCGGCGCGCTCGGACATCCTGCTCGGCGAGGACAATGCCTCTGTGCTGCCGGATTTCGACGCGGTCAGGCCTGAGAGCGTCTGGGACGTGGAGCTGGGCGCCGAGTGGCGGACGAAGGACCTTCTCCTCCGGGCGAACCTCTACGACATGGAGTTCCACGACGAAATCGCGCTCACGGGCGAGCTCTCGCCGATCGGAGCTCCGCTGCGGCGGAACGTCGACCGCAGCTATCGCCGCGGGCTCGAGCTGAACGCCGCGTGGCAGGCGTTGCCCGCGTTGCGGGTCACGGCCGCGGTGAACATCAACCGCAGCCGGATCAGCGAGTGGACGCAGTTCTACGACGTGTACGACGCGGACGGGAACTTCACGGGCTCGACGCCGCGCACGTTCCACGACGTCACACCCGTGGGGACACCGCCGTTCGTCGCGACGGCCGGTCTCGAGACGACGGCGTTTTCGGACGTGACGGCCGGCCTCACGGGCCGCTACGTCGCGGCCTCGTGGCTCGACAATACGAACACGGAAGGCCTCGAGGCCCCGCGCTTCTTCCAGCTCGACGCCTCGTTCCGGTTCGACCTCTCGCGTCTCCTCGCGGCCGGAAAGCCGCGGCTCTCGGTGCGCGTCAACAACCTCCTCGACAACCGGCGCATCTTCCCGAGCGGGTACTCGTACCTCTACGTGACGCGCGATTCGGGGCAGGACACGGTCTCGGGGATTCCGTACTACTACGCGGCGGCGACGCGCAGCGTGTCCGTGACGCTCGACCTCGGCCTCTGGTGAGCTTTCTCGAGATCCCGGCGAGCTGATGGCGGCCGCGGGCTGAAGGGCGTCTGGCTGTCAGCCGGGTACGGCCGCGGGACCCGGCCGGTACGGGCTGAACTGTGGCTCCCACTGGGCCTTGCGGACGACGCCCTCGAGTTCGCGGTCGGGAAGGAGGCGGCCCAGACCGGCGTCGCGCGCCTCGATCGCGACAGCCGTGGCCACCCGGGCAGACACTTCGCGGATGGCCTCCATGTCCGGCAGGAGGAGACCCTGCTCCTCCTCGGCGGCCGTCACCATCGCGCTGACGGCGCGCGTTGCGGCGAGGAACATCCCGTCCGTGACCCTGGGCGCCTTGCTCACGAGCGCGCCGAGCCCGACACCCGGGAAGATGAAGAGATTGTTTCCCTGCGACGTCTTGATCGTCCGGCCGTTCCACTCGAGCGGCGGAAAGGGGCTTCCCGTCGCGAGCAATCCCCGCCCGTTTGTAGCGCGGGCCATCTCCTCGGGAGTGCACTCGGTCCGCGACGTGGGGTTGGACAGTGCCATCACCACCGGACGTGCGGTGTTCCGTCCGACCTCCTCGAGGATCTCCGCGGAGAAGAGGCCTCGCTGTGCCGTGACGCCGATCAGGACGGTCGGCTTCGCGTTCCTCACGACGTCGAGAAGCCCGATGCCCGACGCCGACTGGACCCGCCAGCCCTCCACGGCGGTGCGGGGCTGGGCGTACATCTTCTGCTGGGGCTCGAGAGCAGGATCGCCCTCGAGGAGAAGCCCCTGCACGTCGAGCGCGAAAAGCCGGCGGCGCGCCTCGACCTCGGAGAGCCCCTCCTGCCGGAGCATCGTCCGGATCATGTAGCAGATCCCCGAGCCGGCCTGACCCATCCCGACCACGACGAACCGCTCGTCGCGGAACGCGCTCGTCTTGATCCGCATGGCCGTCATCAGCGCGGCGAGCGCGGCGGCGCCGGTGCCCTGGATGTCGTCGTTGAAGGAGAGGATCCGCTCGCGGTAGCGCTCGAGGTTCTGGAGGGCCTTGTTCTTGGCGAAGTCCTCCCACTGGAGAAGGGCATCCGGGAAGTTCCGCTTCACGCCGAGGACGAACCTCTCGACGATCTCCTCGTACGCCTCCCCCTCGAGGCGTCGATGGCGGTAGCCGAGGTAGAGCGGGTCGGCGAGGAGCCGCTCGTTGTTCGTGCCGACGTCGAGGCAGACAGGGAGGCAGACGGCCGGGTGGAGGCCTCCGGCGGCCACATAAAGGCTCACCTTTCCGACCGGGATTCCCATGCCGTCCGAGCCGAGGTCACCGAGACCGAGGATTCGCTCGCCGTCCGTCACCACAATCAGGGAGACGTGCGGCCGGCTGATCGACTGGAAGATCGGATCGATCCGGTCGATGTTCTCGGGACTCACGTAGACACCCCGAAAACGGCGCTGGATGTGGCTCAATTCCAGACACGCCTGCCCGACGGTGGGCGTGTAGACGATGGGAACCATCTCGGTCAGGTTGTCGCAGAGGAGCCGGTAGAAGAGCGGTTCGCTCCGGTCGAGCAGGCTGTTCAGGAAGATGTAACGCTCCATGGCGTCGGGCTTGCGCCGATAGGCCTCGAGCGTCCGTTCGACCTGCACCTCGATCTTGGAATAGCCGGACCGGAGGTACCCCTCGAGGCCAAACGCGAGCCGTTCCTCGCGGGTGAAGGCCGATCCCTTGTTCAGGAGCGGGTCGTTCAGGAGCTGGCGCCCCCGAATGTAGACCTCGAGGAACTCCTCGCCCGTGAGCGCGTCGATTTTGAAAGAGAACGTTTTCATGCGTATACAACCCTGCGCGGCAGCCCGACGATTTCAGCCTAGCACCCAGCAAAGGGTCGACGCAACCACCGCCGTTCAACACCGGACTCGGGCTGGTAGAATTGAAAGTCGTGGTGTGCCCAGAAGCCGAGTATCGAAATCGGAGTTGAAACGTGCCCGATCGCGCTGAAATCGAGCTAAGGGTGGTAGAGGTGTTCGTCGAAGACGTTGGCAAGGGGTTGGCGCGCTTTGACCCGGATGACGTCAAAGCTCTGAGCGCTTCTCTTGGTGACATCGTTGAAATTGCCGGCCAACGACGAACGGTCGCGAGAATTTCCGGGATCTTTCCCGAATATCTCGGCAAGAAGATGATCCAGATCGACGGCTACACCCGTGAGAACGCCGGTGTTCAGATCGGCGGCACGGTGAAGATCAAGAAGGCGCCCCGTCAAACCGCCACCACGGTCGTGATCACCCCGGTCGATTCCGGGAACTGGTGGCCCGACGACAGCGAGGTCGGATATATCGCCAAGATCCTGCAGGGGTTGGCGGTCATCGCCGGCGACAAGGTGAACATTCCGCTCTTTGGAGGCAAGGACCGTTTTTTTTCCGTGGACGGCACATCGCCCTCGGGCGCGGTCATCGTCAACCAGCACACGACGATCAAGGTAAATAGACCCGACTACAGCGAAAGCACGGACGCTCGTGTTTCTTTTGAAGATATCGGCGGATTGGATCGGGAGCTGAGATCCATTCGGGAGATGGTGGAGATTCCGCTGCGGTACGGGGAACTTTTCGACAGGCTCGGCATCGAGGCGCCAAAGGGGCTGCTTCTCTACGGAGCCCCGGGTACCGGGAAGACCCTCATCGCCCGCGCAATCGCGGCCGAGACGAAGCTGCACTTCATCAAGATCAACGGGCCGGAAATCATCCAGAAATACTACGGCGACAGCGAGGCGAAATTGCGCGAGATCTTCGAGGAGGCGACCCGCAAAGCGCCGAGCGTCATCTTCATCGATGAAATCGATGCCATCGCCCCGAAACGCGCCGAGGTCGTAGGGGACGTCGAGAAGCGGGTCGTGGCGCAGCTTCTCGCTCTGATGGACGGCACGGTGCCCCGGGGGCATGTTCTCGTGATCGGCGCGACCAATGTGCCGGAAATGATAGACCCCGCTCTGCGCAGACCGGGCCGGTTCGATCGGGAAATCGGCATCTCGGCCCCTCACGCGGACGGCCGCCGGGCCATCTTGAAGATTCACAGCCGCCGGATGCCCCTTGATGCCGATGTCGATCTGGATCAGGTCGCGCAGATTACGCACGGTTTTGTCGGCGCCGATCTGGAGGCGCTCTGCAAAGAGGCGGGAATGGCCGCCGTGCGGCGATATCTGCCGGTGGGTGCCTTGGGTAACTCCGAGCGGCTCCCCGTCACGCCGGAAAGCATGAGGATTTCCCGCGAAGACTTCCTGACCGCTCTTCGAGAGGTCGAACCTACGGCAACCCGCGAATTCTTCAACGAGAGGTCCACGCTGAAGCTCCGCGACATCGGTGGTCTGGCTCAAATCAAGGAGACGCTTCTCTCGATCGTCGACTGGCCGCTGAAATACCCCGAGCTCTTCGCTTCGGGCAGGGTTTCGTCACGCGGCATCCTGCTGTCCGGTCCTTCGGGCACCGGGAAGACGATCACGGTGAGGGCCCTGGCCGGCGAAACGGGCATCAATTTCATCCCGATCAGCAGCTCCATCCTTTTTTCAAAGTGGCTGGGGGAATCGGAAAAGGCGCTCCACGGGATCTTCAAGAAGGCGAAGCAATCCGCGCCGACCATTCTCTTCTTCGATGAAATCGACGCCCTGGCGCCAAAACGCGGTGAAGACATGGGATCAGGAGCAATCGAACGTGTGGCAAGCCAGTTCTTCAACGAACTCGACTCCCTGAGCGATCTCTCCCAGGTGATCGTGATCGGGGCTACCAATCGGGAAGACCTGCTTGACGCAGCCCTGGTGCGGCCTGGACGCCTCGATTACGTTCTGAAGTTCCGCGCTCCGGATGAAAAGGAGCGGCTCGAAATACTCCGCATCCACACCCTCGGGAGGCCGCTGGGCGGCGACGTGGATCTTGGCGCGCTTGCGAGCATGACGGAGGGGCTGGTCGGGTCCCACATCGCTTTCCTGTGCAAGAGGGCGACGATGCTGGCCATTGCGGACCTGATCCACGAGCAGCGAGGCAGGAACCACGACGCGCTCTGCGTGTCCGCAGGACACTTCAGGACCGCGATCGAGGAACTCCGCAAGGGCCATGAGGGCAGGCTGAGCTGAGGCTCCAACTGATTCATTCGCCTCATGTCTTCCCACCCCACGCCCCATAAACTGATCGAGTGTCCGTGGCATTCTCTCGGAATTCGTCCGGCGCCCGCAGATCTGGGCTGATCGAGCCGATCAGAAAGACGCGGGTCGCTGAAGAGATCGCCGACCGCATCCGGGTGCTGATTCTCGACGGCACGTTCCCGGCGGGTCAGGCTCTCCCCGCCGAACGAACCCTTGCCGAACGGTTCGCCGTCAGCCGAGGGTCGATCCGCGACGCGTTCCATACGCTGGAGACCATCGGCCTGCTCGTCACGCACCAGGGCCAGGGCACGTTTCCTCAGGAGCTCGACGTCAACCGGCTCATCGCGCCTCTGGCTTCGATCCTGAGCTACCGTTTCGCGCTGCAGGACGAACTGCTGGACGTGCGCCGCATGTTCGAACCCGCCGTCGCGCGCGCCGCGGCCACGCGCGTCACCGACGAGGACCTCGCCGACCTGGAGCGCATCCTCGACGCGCAGCGCAAGAAGCTCGGGACCGGCCGGTCGGCCATCGTCGAAGACACGGCTTTTCACCACGTCCTCGCGCGCGCGACGCGCAATCGCGTGGTGGTCAGCATCATGGCCACGCTGAACGATCTGCTCGTGGAATCGCGCAAGCTCACGCTGAAGCAGAAGGGCCGTCCAGGCCGATCCATCCTGGGCCACGAAGCGGTCGTCGCGGCATTGCGCCATCGTGACGCCGGCGCCGCCGCGGAAGCCATGCGCGAGCACATCGATCAGATCGCCGACCTCCTCCAGCACGCCTCGACCGCCGTCCCGCATGGGTGACAAGCCGGCTCCTGCGGCGGCCCGACGGGCGTCACAAAC
>DASVJU010000189.1:0-12026 GCA_036385755.1 Thermoanaerobaculia bacterium | reverse complement strand
TCCCGGCCGCCTCGCCCCGTTCGGCGAGGTGTTCACCGACGCCGGCCGCCTGAAAGAGGCCGAAGTGGTCCTGGTACGCTCGAAGACGAAAGTGACTCGCGAATACCTGAGCGGTGCGCCAAACCTGAAGCTCGTGATCCGGGGCGGAGTCGGCCTCGACAACGTCGACATCCAAGCCTGCCGTGAGCGCGGGATCGACGTCAAGAACACGCCGCGGGCGTCCTCGGTCGCCGTGGCGGAGCTCACGATGGCGCTCATGCTCGCCGTCCCGAGCCGTCTCGTCGAGGGGCACACCGGCCTCAAGCAGGGGCGCTTTCTCAAGAAGGAGCTCAAACGCACCGAGCTCTTCGGCAAGACGCTCGGCCTCGTCGGAGCCGGCCTGATCGGCACCGAGGTGGCGCGCCGGGCTCAGGCTTTCGGGATGAAGGTCATCGCTTGCGACCCGCAGATCGCGAACCACGCGCTCGCCGAGCTCGTGGACGACCTCGACGAGCTGTTCCTGCGCGCCGACTTCATCAGCTTCCACGTCCCGGCCACGGCCGAGACCCGAGGCCTCTTGAACGAGCACACGATCGCCAAGATGAAGGACGGCGTCGTGATCGTGAACACGGCTCGCGGCTCGATCGTCGTGGAGCCCGATCTCGCGCAGGCGCTCGCGTCCGGGAAAGTGCGCGCCTATGCGACCGACGTCTTCCTCAGCGACCCGCCCGACCCGAACAGCCCGCTCCTCTCCGCGCCGAACGTCCTGATGACGCCGCACCTCGGCGGCTCGAGCCGCGAGAACCTCCTTCGAATCGGAGACATCGTCGTCGAGCTTCTCGGAAAGTGGCAGAAGGCGCTCGCCGCGGCGCCACCACGGGTGAGCACAGAGGTCGCCGCACCCTAGGCGCCCTGGCGCCATTACGCAGGAGCGGGCCGCGGTCAGCGTTTTGCGCCGGGGCCGAGGAGCGGCTGACCGGGACGGTCCGCCGTGATCTTCCCGTCGTCCACGACGAGCCTGCCGTTCACGGCGACGTAGGGAAAGCCCTGTGAATAGTGGAGCGGATCGGCGTACGTCGAGATCGCCTTCACGCGGGCCGGATCGAACGCGACGATGTCGCCGGCCAGCCCGACCTTGAGCGTCCCGCGGTCCTTGAGACCGGCACGCGCGGCGGAGAGAGACGTCATTTTCCGGACGGCCTCCTCCAGCGTCAGGACCTTCTCGTCGCGCACGTACGTGCCGAGAATGCGCGCGGTCGAGGCCCAGGCGCGGGGGTGGGATTTCTCTTCCGAGTAGATCCCGTCCGTGGCGGCTGCGCCGGAGTCCGTACAGAAGGCGACGAACGGATCCTTGAGCGCCGTCTTCACGTCGTCCTCGCTCATCATGAAGAGAATGCAGGTGGAGTTCGCGCGGTCGGCGAGGACGATGTCCATCAGCGCGTCGCGGGGATCTTTCTTCATGAGCGCCCCGATCGCCTCGAGTGTGCCGCCCTCGTACTTCTTCAGCTCAGGGTCGAGGACGGCCGAGAGCATGACGCCGGAGCCGCCACCCGAGCCGAACCACTGGTTCTCCCAGGCCGGCGTGTCTTCAGCCATCTCGGTCCGGATGCGCGTCCTCGTCGCGGGATCGCGGAGGCGCGCGAGAAGCCGCTCGCGGCCGCCCTCGCGCACCCATGGGGGGAGGCAGGCGTCGAGCCCGTTCGAGGCGGCGTTCCACGGGTACTGGTTCGCGGCGACGTCCAGGCCCGCGGCACGGGCCGAGGCGAATGCCGCGAGAATCTTCGGCATCGTGCCCCAGTTGCGGCGGTAGGCCGCCTTGATGTGCCAGACGTTCGCCGCGATCTTCGCCTCGCGCGCGATTCGGAAGACCTCCGAGAGAGACGCCTCGATGCGGTTCCCCTCCGAGCGCTGGTGGGTGAAGTACACGCCCCCGCGGGACGCGGCGACCTTCGCGCAGGCGATGATCTCCTCGGTGGAGTTGTAGAGGTCCGGAACGTACTGGAGCGACGTCGAGAGGCCGAGCGCGCCGTCCTCCATGGCCTGCGCGACGAGCTCCTTCATCTTCGTAACCTCGGTCGGTCCCGCGCGCCGGTCTTCCATCCCGACGACCATCCGCCTGAGCCCGCCGAGGCCCACGAACGTGCCGAGGTTGATCGTGGGTGGCGTGCGCCGGAAGCGCATGAAATACGTGAGAAGGCTCGTCCAGTCGGGCCTGAGGCCGTAGTGCCGGTACGTGTCCTCGTTGCTCTTGAGGAGAGTCTCGTCGAGGGGGGCGATGGACTCGCCTTCGCCGGTGACTTCCGTCGTGATCCCCTGCGTGATCTTCGAAGCCGCGCGCCGGTCCACGAGGGCGTTGTACTCGGACTGGCCGAGGAGATCGATGAATCCGGGCGTGACGACGAGACCGGTGGCATCGATCCGGCGGCGCGCGCGGGCGATCCGGTCCGGCGCGAGGTCGCCGACGGCGGCGATGAGTCCGTTCCGGACGGCCACGTCCCCGCGGAAGGCCGCGGCGCCCGTGCCGTCCACGACGCGGCCGCCCGTGAACACGAGGTCGTCCCCGGAGGGCGCGGCGCTCACGAAAAGAAAAAAGGCCGCGATCGGCAGGATCGCAGCCCCGAAAGCAAGCGTCGTGTCGCGGGCGCCCCTTCCGCCCGCCCGCATCGAGGTCAGCGGGGGCCGCGAGGGCCGCGCGCGTCGTCGGTCTTCGGACGGGCCTCGTTGACGCGGATGGTCCGGCCGTCGTGCTGCGAGCCGTTGAGCGCCTGAATCGCCTTCTGGGCGTCTGCGTCGCTCATTTCGACGAAGCCGAAGCCCTTGGAGCGGCCCGACTCGCGGTCCGCGACGACGGTGGCCGACTCGACGGCGCCATGGGGTTCGAAGAGAGTCCGGAGGGAGGAATCGTTCACACCATAAGAAAGGTTGCCGACGTAGAGTTTCATCCCCGAATTTCCTTTCAGCGACGAGTCCGATCGATGAGAAAAGTCTAGCACGGGCGCCATCCGCCAGGCCTTCGGGTGGGGGATACTTCGCCCATGGCACGCCTCCGTCCCTTCCCGTCCGGCCGCCCCACGCGCGCGCTCGCGGCGCGCGTCGCCTCCGTCCCCTACGACGTCGTGGACACACGGGAAGCCCGCGTGCTCGCGGCGGGCAACCCCCAGTCCTTCCTGCACGTCTGCCGCCCGGAGATCGACCTTCCCGAAGACACGGACATCCACGCGCCCGCTGTTTACGCAAAGGGCCGCGAGAATCTCGATCGCTTCTACGTGGAAGGCACGCTCGTGGGCGATCCCGTGCCCCGGCTCCTCGTCTACCGGCAGACGTGGAAGGGGCGCAAGCAGGATGGCCTCGTCGCGGCCTGTTCGGTCGACGACTACGACACGGACATCATCCGCAAGCACGAGAAGACGCGGCGTGACAAGGAGGACGACCGGGTCGCCCACCTGCTCGCGCAGTCCGCCCACGCCGAGCCCGTGTTCCTGACCTACCGGGCGGCGGACGCGATCGACGGTCGCGTCGCCCGGGTGACCGCGGCGTCGCCGGAATTCGACTTCGAGGCGGCCGATGCGGTCAGGCACACTCTGTGGCTCGTCCCCGAGAGCGACGTCGCGTTCTTCGTCGCCTCGTTCGCGGCGGTGCCGTTTCTCTACGTCGCCGACGGTCACCACCGCTGCGCGTCGGCCGCGCGCGCCCGCGCGGCTGTGAGGGAGCGCGCGGGGGGCACGCTGCCGGACGAGCATCCGGTCAACTGGTTTCCCGCGACGATCTTCCCGGATCGCGAGCTCGCGATCCTTCCATACAACCGCGTCGTGAAGGATTTAGGGGGATTGAAGAAAGAAGATTTTCTTAGAAAGGTGCGCGAGCGGTTCGACGTGCGGCCCGCCGAAGCGCCCGAGCCGCGCCGGCGCGGCACGTTCTCTCTCTATTTCGAAGAAAATTGGCAGACCCTCACCCCAAACGAGCCGGTCTCAGGCGCGGATCCGGTCTCCTCTCTCGACGTCTCGATCCTCCAGGACCGCCTCCTCGGCCCCGTCCTCGGCATCGGCGACCCGCGGACGGATCCCCGCATCGACTTCGTCGGCGGCATTCGCGGCACGGGCGAGCTCGAGGAGCGCGTGCGTTCCGGGCGCGGGGCGATCGCCTTTGCGATGTACCCGACGCAGATCTCCGACGTCATGGCGATCGCCGACGCGGGCGTCACGATGCCGCCGAAATCCACGTGGTTCGAGCCGAAGCTGCGCTCGGGCCTCTTCGTGCACCGATTCTGAGTCCCGTATGAAGGTTCTCGTCGCCGACGCGTTCGAAACGTCCGGGCTCGACGGCCTCGCCGCCCTCGGCTGCGAGGTCCTCTACGAGCCGAAGCTCGAGGGCGCGGCGCTCGGCGCGCGCCTCGCCGAAACGGGGGCCGAGGTTCTCGTGGTGCGGGGCACGAAGGTCGAAGCCCCCGAGATCGACGCCGCCTCCGGACTCGCGTTGATCGTGCGCGCGGGCGCGGGCGTGAACACGATCGATCTTCGGGCAGCGTCGGCGCGCGCGATCGCGGTCTCGAACTGCCCGGGAAAGAACGCAATCGCCGTCGCCGAGCTGGCGTGGGGACTGATCCTCGCCCTCGACCGCAGGATCGTCGAGCAGGCGAACGACCTCCGCGCGGGAATCTGGAACAAGGCGCTGTATGGAAAGGCCCGCGGTCTCGCGGGCCGGACGCTCGGGGTGATCGGGCTCGGCGCGATCGGGCGGGAGGTCATCGCGCGCGCGAAGGCGTTCGGGATGCCGGTCGTCGCCTGGAGCCGCTCTTTGGACGACGACCTCGCGGCCCGGCTCGGCATCGCGCGCGGCGACTCGGTCCACGCGCTTGCGGCCGCGTCCGACGTCGTCACCGTGCACTGCGCGCTCACGAACGAGACGAAGGGCATGCTCGACGCGAGGTTCTTCGAGGCCATGAAGCCGGGCGCGTTCTTCGTGAACACGAGCCGCGGCGACGTCGTGGTCCAGGCGGCCCTCGAAGCCGCCATCGCGGCGAAGGGGATCCGTGCAGGCCTCGACGTCTTTGCGAAAGAGCCGGCCGGCGGCAGCGGAACGTTCGAGGACGGCATCGTGAAGCTGCACGGCGTCGTCGGGACGCACCACGTCGGCGCCTCGACGGAACAGGCGCAGAACGCGATTGCGGAGGAGGCCGTGCGCATCGTCGCGGCGTTCGCGTCGACGGGGGATGTCCCGAACGCCGTGAACCTCGCGAGCCGCACGCCGGCGACGCACGTCCTGTCCGTTCGTCACCGCGACCGGGTCGGCGTGCTCGCGCACGTCTTCGGCGTGCTGCGCGCGGCCGGAATCAACGTCGAAAAGACCGAGAACGTCGTCTTTGCGGGCGCCGAGGCGGCCTGCGCCCGCATCCAGGTCGGATCGGCACCACAAGACGGGGTGCTGGAGGAAATCCGCGGCTGCGCGGACGTGCTCTCGGTTTCCGTGCGGGCGCTCTGAGCGCCCGCGTGCGCCGTGCGGCCCGCGCGAGGCCTTCTCCGGCATAATGGAGCGGAAGAACGTGCTCGAACCGCTTCCCGCGAAAACTCTCCTGGACTACTTCCGCTTCGCAGCCTCCAGCGAGAAGGCGGAACTGCTCGTTTCCAAGATCGACGGGTCCTGGACTCCTCTCTCGGCCCCGGAATTCGGCGAGCGCACGCAGGGGCTCGCCCTTGGCCTTGCGCTCCTCGGGGTCGACCGGGAGGACCGGGTCGCGATCCTCTCCGAAAACCGGCCGGAGTGGCCGATGGCGGATTTCGCGGCGCTCTCGCTCGGCGCGCTGACCGTGCCGATCTACACGAGCTATCTCGCGCCGCAGGTCGAGTACATCCTGCGTGACTCCCTCGCCAAGGTCATTTTCGTCTCGAACGCGATCGAGCTTCAGAAGGTCGTGGACGTCCGCGATCGATGCCCCGAGCTGAAGCACGTGATCGTCCTCGAAAACGTGCCCTGGAGCTCGGGGAAAGCCACGCCTTTCGAGACCGTCGTCCAGAAGGGTCTCGCGGCGCTGCGCGCCGACCCGGGCGCCTTCGAAGAGCGCGCGTCGGCCGTCCTCCCGGGCGACCTCGCGACGATGATCTACACGTCCGGCACCACGGGAGAGCCCAAGGGCGCCGTCCTCACGCACGAGAATTTTGTGTCGAACGTCTCGGCCTGCTCGGCGCTCTTCGACGTCCAGGGCGACACGGTGGCCCTCTCGTTCCTGCCCCTCTCGCACGTGTTCGAACGCATGGTCGACTACCTCTACTTTTCGCGTGCCGCGACCATCACCTACGCCGAGTCGATCGACAAGCTCTCGGAGAACTTCGCCGAGGTGAAGCCCCATTGCTTCGCGGCCGTGCCGCGCGTCTACGAAAAGATGCTCACACGTGTCCAGGCCGCCGTCGAGAAGGCGCCTGCGCTGCGCCGGGCGATCTTCGCGTGGGGCGTGAAGACGGGGGCCCGGCGCCTCGCGATTCTCGACGCGGGGCAAGTGCCGGGAATTTTTCTCCGGCTCGAGTACGCGCTCGCCGATCGGCTCGTCTTCGGAAAGATCAAGGCCCGCCTCGGGGGCCGTTTCCGGTTCGCCATTTCGGGCGGCGCGCCCCTGTCGCGGGACGTCGCGGCGTTCTTCCTCGGCGCCGGCGTGGAAGTGTACGAAGGTTACGGGCTCACGGAGACGAGCCCCGTCCTCGCCTGCAATCATCCCGGCGAGTGGCGCCTCGGCACGGTCGGCCGCGCGATCCCGGGCGTCACGCTGCGGCTCGCCGCGGACGGCGAGGTGCTCGCGAAGGGGCCGGGCGTCATGGAGGGCGGCTACTGGCGCAAGAGCGAGGAGACGGCGAAGGTCTTCGACGAGGACGGGTGGTTCCGGACGGGGGACATCGGCTCCTTCGACGCGGAGGGCTTTCTTGCGCTCACCGACCGCAAGAAGGAAATCCTGATCAATGCGTACGGCAAGAACATCGCGCCGGCGCCGATCGAAGCCGCGCTGAAATCGGTGCGGTACGTCTCGTCGGCCGTGCTCATCGGCGACCGCCAGAAGTTCCTCTCGGCCCTCATCGTCCCGAACTTCGAGAAGCTCGAGAGCTGGGCGCACGCCTCGGGTGTGACGTTTCGCGATCACGAGGAGCTCGTGAGGGACCCGAAGGCCCTTTCGCTCATCCGGCAGGCGATCGACATCCTGAACGGAGACGAGCCTCACGAGCGCCAGATCCGTGCCTTCACGCTCCTCACGAACGACTTCACGATCGAAGGCGGCGAGCTGACGCCCACGCTGAAGATCAAGCGCCGCGTCGTCGCCGAGAAGTACCGCGACGTCATCGAACAGATGTACCGGGACGCGGACAGCGGCGGCGACGCTTCCGAGGCAGGTCCGGCCGGCGCCTGACGCTCAGCTTCGCGCCGCGAGGAGCGCCGCGATCCGGGCGAGGGCGCGCCGGCCGCCGGGCTCGTTCATCTTCTCCGCGGCGTCGGCGAGCGTGAACCAGCGCAGGTCGATCGACTCGGCGGCGTCGCGGGAGATGGCCCCGGGCGTCTCCGTCGCGAGGGCGTAGCGCACGTCGTGGTGAAGGTGCGGAGGCTCGCCTTTGCCGGCGGGGATCGGATGGACGTCGAGATCGAGGATCTCGTCCGAGAGGAGCACGAGGTCGCGCAGCCCTGATTCTTCCTCCGCTTCCCGGAGCGCGGTCGCCCGGGGATCGTGCTCGCCCTCGTCGTGGCCGCCCAGCTGCAGCCAGGCGTCGAGACGCCGGTGGTGGTGCAGCAGGACGAGGCCGGTCGAGGGGCAGACGACGAAAGCGCTGCCGGTGACGTGCCCGGGCGTGAACGTGTGCCGCGAGAAGCACGCGGGCTCCGTCTCGACGAGGCGGAGGATGGCGTCGCGGCCGCCGGCTTCGTCGGCGTCGGCCGGGGCATGCTTCCTGAGGGCGAGAGAGAGAGCCGCCCGGGCCGGGTCGGAGGGGCCGAGGGCCGTCATGGGCGCGACCTTACCGCACGCTTGAGGATCGGGCATCATGCGCGGCATGACGATGACGTCCGACCGGCCCATGCTCACTGTTTTCTGCGGCGCGCGGCCGGGCCTTTCTCCGGTGCATGCGGAAAATGCCGCCGCGATCGGGCGCGCGATCGCTCGCGCCGGGGCCGGACTCATTTACGGCGGCGGGCGCGTCGGGCTCATGGGCGTTCTGGCGGATGCCGCGCTCGAAGAAGGCGCCCCCGTCTACGGCGTCATCCCCGCGGGCCTCGCGGCGAAGGAGGTTGCGCACGGCGGACTCACGCATCTCGAGATCGTCGCGACGATGCATGAGCGAAAGGCCCGGATGGCGGAGATGGCCAGCGGCTTCCTCGCTCTCGCGGGCGGCTTCGGAACGCTGGACGAGTTTTTCGAGATCGTCACGTGGCGCCAGCTCGGCCACCATGCGCGGCCAATCGTCCTCTTCAACGGGTCCGGCTTCTTCGACCCGCTCCTCGCCACCCTCAAGCACGTGGCGGACGAGGGGTTCGCGCGGGACGGGGTCGAGTTCTTCACCGTGGAGACGGAGCCCGTGGCCGCGGTCCGGCGGGCCCTCGATGGCGGGGGGCGCCCTCAGGCGGCTCAATGGTACGGACACCCCTGAAGCGCAGACCGCCCGCCATCTTGCTCCCGGTCCTGGCGGCGTTCCTTCTTCTCGCGGGGACCGCCGAAGAACGAACGTTCGGCGGCGTCACCGACGAGCAGCAGATGCTCTACACCGCGATCTCGATCGCGACGACGGGGGAGATCGGAATCGCACGGGGCCAGACCTTCGCGGTCCCACGGCCGGGGGGCGACGCGGTGTCCCCGTACGGTATGGGGCAAAGCCTCGTCGAGGTCCCGGTCGCCCTCCTGGCCGGACCCTGGGAAAGCCGCTTCGGCGCGCGCACCTCGCAATCGCTCTTCGTCCTTCTCGAAGTCCTGCTGGTGACGCTCGGCGCGGCGGGCGCCGGCCTCCTCGCTGCGGCCCTCGGTGCGGGGGCGTTCGGCCAGTCCCTCGCCGTGCTCGGGACCGCCGTCGGATCGCCTCTCTGGGCCTACACGGCCTTCGGTTTCTCCGAACCGCTGCAGGCGGCGTGTCTCGTCTTCGCCGTCCTGTTCGCGGTGCGCGCGGGCAGGGAGCCCGGGGTCCGGTCCGCCCTCCTCGCGGGCTTTTCGGCGGGCTTTTTCGTCCTCTCGAAAGGGGTGAACGTCGCGTTCGTCCCTCTTGCTCTCGCGCCGCTCGCGTTCGTGACGGCCAAAGAACGCGGACGCCAGTGGCTCGCCGCCGCGGCGGGGTTCGCGGGACCATTCGCGCTTTTTCTCGTGTTCGAGATCGTCCGGTTCGGACGGCCCTTTTCGTCCTACGGCGACCAGCGCTTCTCCCACGCTTTCGGCGACGGCCTGTGGCGTCTCACGATCGGCCCGAACAAGGGCCTCGCGCTCTATTTCCCCCTGCTCCTCCTCGCGCTCTTCGGGCTCGCGCTCCTCTCGAGCCGCGCGGAGTCTCGGGGTTCCGCGCTCGCCATCGGCGGGACGCTGGTGGGCTTTCTCGCCGTCTACTCCGGGTGGTGGGCCTGGGACGGAAGCGGCGGATGGGGCCCGCGCTTTCTCGTGCCCCTCGTGCCTCTTCTGGCCGCGGCGGCCGCCTGCGCGGCCACGACACCGATCACGCGAGCGGCCGGTGTCGCTCTCGTCCTCCTCGGCGCGGGAGTCAACGCGCTCGGCGTGTTCGAAGCGGAGGCAGCCAGCTTCTTCTATGTCTCGACGACCGGCTTCGCGCGCGTTTCGAAGGAGCTCTACGAGGAGTACCCGGCTTCCTTCCGTCCGCCCGCGCGCGCGGACGACAGCTGGCTGCCGCGCTACGTCGTGGCGGCGAAGGACAGCGCGTTCTCGCCGTTCCGGCTCCACCCCTTCCTGCTCCGAAACAGGTTCGCGGAGGACGCGAGCGCTCGCGCGGCGCGCCTCGCGTCGCCGCCGTGGCTCGGGGCGCATCCCGATGCGATCCCGCGGCTGCCCGCGGCGTCGTCGAACATCACGACGCAGACGCCGCTCGTGCGCTACCTCACGGAGCCGTTCCGGTGGCCGCACCTCTTCATGAGCCTGTCGCGTCCGCCGGGTGAGGCGCCGGGCACGTATGGGACGGCCTGGGTCGCCGGCCTGGCGGACCAGACGATGCGCAGCCTCGACATCGGGAATCCGGAGCGCGCGGCGCGCCTTGCGGGGAGGCTTTTCGCCGTCTCGCCCTCCGCCTACACGGCGGCCCTCCGGGCCGAGGCACTCAGGGTCGCGGGGCGGGCCGAGGACACCCGCGCCTTTCTCGACTCTCTTCCCGAGCGCGTCCTGGCGGCGCCCGTTCTCTCGCTCGTCCGGGCGCTCGCGGCGCGCGACGCGGGCCAGGACGCCCTGGCCACCGCACTTCTCTCCGAAGCGGCGCGCGGGATCCGCACGGTCACGCTCCGGCAAGCGCTCGGGCGCCCTCCGGCGGAGTGGCCGCGCGGTCTGCGCGCCTTCCTCGCGGAAGTGCCGGACGCGCCCCTCCGGCAGGCGCTGCCGCCGCGTTGACCGAGCCGGCCGCTGCTAAGATCGCGCCGATGCGCGTTTTTCGATTCCTTCAGGTGTGCGCCGCGAGCCTTGCCGCCGTTCTCCTGGCCGCCTCGCGTCCGTCGCGCGCGGAGACGGCGGTTCCGAGTGCGGCGGCTCCGAAGTCGGCGTTGGCGAAGGCGGCGCCCGCCAGGAAGTCGATCGGCTGGCGCGCGATCGCCGCCGGAGAGGCCGAGTCGAAGAAGAGCGGCAAGCCTGCGCTTTACTACTTCACCGCAGCCTGGTGCGGACCGTGCCACTTGCTCGAGGACCAGGTGTTCGCGGTGCCCGAAGTGGCGGCGCAGGTCGAGAAGGACTTCGTGCCGATCGTCGTCCAGGACCGGATGCGCGAAACCGGCCGCAACGCGCCGGAGATGCTCGCGCTCGCGGATCGCTACGGCCTTCGCGGATTTCCGACGCTCGTCGTCTCCCGCCCGCATCTCGCCGCCAACGTGACGCTCGAGGGCTGGGAGGGGCGCGGTGCGGCCATCGAGTTCCTGAAGACCGGGAAGATGCGCTTCCTCGATGTCGAGAGGAAGCCGGGAGCGAAGAAATGAGCGACGTGAAGATCCAGGTCAAGCCCAACGGACCGCTCCTCGTGAGCGGGGACGTCGCGCTCGTGGACGGCTCGGGAAATGCCTTCGGCCTCGGTGGCCGCGCGACGATCGGCCTCTGCCGCTGCGGCCATTCCGCGAACAAGCCTTTTTGCGACGGGGCGCACAACCGCGCCGGCTTCCAGTCGGACACGCCCGCGCGCGATCTCCCGCCCCCGGCGCCGAAGGCCTAGCGGAACGACGCTCTCAACTCTCGCGCAGCAGGCCTTCCGCCGTGAACGTGCGGAAGGCGCGCGTGACGGCGGGGGGTGAGAGAGGTTTCCCGTTCCTTCGGGCGGCATCGCGGAGGGCCGCCCCCAGCGTCCGGCCTTTCGCGAGGGCCCCGAGGAGAAGGAATTCCTCGCGCCCGAGGTCCACGCGATAGACGGAGTACCGGCGCCGGTGCACGGCGGCGTACGAGGCCCGGGGCCGCGTGTTCGGGCGCTTGCCGGCCTTCAGGGCGTCGAGAGCCGGTCCGACGGCGTATCGGAACGCGTGCAGCCTCAGCGTCGGATTCACCGCGAATCGGCGCGACTCCCAATTCGTCGCGACGTGGCGGAGTGGAGGCGCGGCAGGCGCCGCGCGACCGCCTTCCTCCTCGTCGACCTCGAAAACCTGGCTGATCGCGTGTTCGAGCCGGGCGAGGTCGGAAAGAAAAGCCGCAGGGGGAAAGCGGCGCGTCTTCCGGAGGAACTCCGGCACGCGATCGCCGAGGCGTGCGAACGTGTAGCTGCGCGAGGGATGCACGGCGACATACGCGAGGACGAAATCGAAAAAGCGCCGATGTCCGAGGAACGCCGTGAGGCCGGGATAGTCGGCAGCGAGAGCGTCGCGCATTCTCAGCGGGTACATCCCCTGGTAGACCGCGAGCCGTTCGAGCG
>DASVJU010000188.1:0-2078 GCA_036385755.1 Thermoanaerobaculia bacterium | reverse complement strand
GGCCGAAGGGCACGATGCCGGGGAACGCGCCCACCCCCGCGCGCGCCACAACCAGCCGCTCGACGACCGCGAAGGCGAGGACGCTTCCCGCCATGAGGAGGGCGACGTAGCCGAGGCGCCGCACGCCCGCGGCGAGGAGGTCGGGCGGCAGCGTCTCGGGCGCGGCGCGTGAGGACGCGCTCGATTCGGGCGGGGTCTCGGCTTTCCGGCAGCGGGGCATGGGGCCTATTCTGACCCGATGCCGGAGCTTCCGGACGTCGTCGTCTACGCCGAGCACCTCGAACGCCTCCTGAAGGGCCGGACGCTGCGGAAGGTCCGCCTCGCGAGCCCGTTCGTCCTGAGGTCGATTGCGCCCCCGTTGAAAGACATAGAGGGCCGAGCGCTGCGAGGGGTGTCCCGGCTCGGGAAGCGGCTCGTATTTCTCTTTGAAGGTAATGACGAGGATTCGGAGCCTGGCAACCCTTTTCGGGGTCTTTTCCTCGTTCTGCACCTCATGATCGCGGGGCGCCTCAAATGGAGGGCCGGCGACTCCCCTCTTCCCATTCCAAAGAAAATCGGTCTCCTTTCCCTCGACTTCGAGCATGGGTCGATGTTATTGACCGAAGCAAGTCCGAAGAAAAGGGCTTGGATCAGGCTCGTGGAAGGTTCCGCCGCGCTCGCCGCGCTCGACCCCGGCGGCCTCGAGCCGCTCGAGGCGACCTTCGAGGCCTTCGCGGCGCGCCTCAGGAGCGAGAACCACACGTTGAAGCGCGCCCTGACGGACCCGACGCTGTTCTCGGGAATCGGCAACGCGTACTCGGACGAGATCCTCCACGCGGCAAAGCTCTCCCCCGTCGCGCTCACGTCGCGCCTGTCGGAAGCCCAGACCGCGCGGCTCTTCGAGGCGGCGCAGAAGACGCTGCTCGACTGGACCGAGCGGCTGCGCCGCGAGACGGGAGAGAAGTTTCCCGAGAGGGTCACGGCCTTCCGCAAGGACATGGCCGTGCACGGCAGGTTCGGGAAGCCCTGTCCCGCGTGCGGCACGCCGGTTCAGCGCATCGCGTACGCGGGCAGCGAGACGAACTATTGCCCGGCCTGCCAGACGGGCGGCAAGCTCCTGGCCGACCGCTCCCTCTCGCGGCTCTTACGCGGCGACTGGCCGAAGAGCCTCGAGGAGATGGAGGAACGCAAGGATGCCGCCCGCGGAGAAGGCCCGCAACCCGCCGGCGTCAGAGGGCGTCGACCATCCGGCGCCTGAGCTTCTCGTTCGGCAGGCGCCCGAGCGCGGCGTCGAGATCGTCGTCGAGGTGCGCGCGCTTACTCGTCGCGGGAATCACGCACGTGACCGCCGGGTTCGCGAGAATCCAC
Organism: Thermoanaerobaculia bacterium; assembly: GCA_036385755.1. Lineage (GTDB taxonomy): Bacteria > Acidobacteriota > Thermoanaerobaculia > UBA5066 > UBA5066 > Fen-183. Next base: position 731 of record DASVJU010000188.1, on the reverse strand, counting down.
TTCAGGAAGAACTGGGGCCACGACGTGCAGCCGAAATCCGCGGCCCACGAGGGGAGCGGTCGCCCGAGGGCGCGCTTCAGGGCCTCGCCTCCCCCGAACGGACGGTTCACGAGGACGGCGACACCCTTCTCCCGCGCGAGCGGCAGAATCCGGCTCTCGGCCTCGCGCTCGGCGAGCGAGTAGTTCACCTGGAGAAAATCCAGCTTCTCGCGGAGAAGGACGCGCTCGACCTCCGGATACGCGCTGGCCGTGTAGTGCGTGACGCCGATGTACCGGACGCGACCCGCGTCTTTCCAGGCCCGAAGCGTCGCGAGATGCGTGTCGACATCGAGGAGGTTGTGCACCTGGAGGAGGTCGAGGCGTTTCGTGCCGAGGAGCCGTTCGGACGTCTCCATCTGGCGGAGACCCGCCTCCCGGCCGCGCGTCCAGACCTTCGTCGCGAGGAAGAGTTTTCCCGCCAGCCCCATCTTCGCCGCGACCGCACCTACGACCTCCTCCGACCGCCCGTACATCGGCGAGGAATCCACGACGCGGCCGCCGCGCTCGGCGAACCGCGCGAGGACCTCCTCGAGGGGCGCGCGCGCCGCAGCCGACGAATCCACGTCGAACGTCGACCAGGTTCCGAGGCCGACGACGGGAATCCGCTCCCCGGAAGACGGGATCGCGCGAAGCGCCGGTTCGGGGACCGCTCCGGCGCCGGAAGCGCCGAGGAGGGCGCCCGCGGCGGTGGC
>DASVJU010000187.1:0-6051 GCA_036385755.1 Thermoanaerobaculia bacterium | reverse complement strand
GCTCGCCGTCTACGCGTTCGTGTTCGCGATCATTTTCCAGGCCCGCGGCGCATCGACGTCTCCCTATGCGCTCTTCCTCTTCTCGGGACTCCTCCCGTGGAACTGGCTCTCGTCGGCGCTCACGGACGCGGCGTCGTCCCTCACGACCCACGGGGCGCTCCTCCGAAAGATCCTCTTCCCGGCCGAAGTGCTGCCCCTCGTGGCGGTCGTGGCGCAGGGCGTCCACTTCGTCTTCGCCGTGCCGGTCCTCCTCGCGGGGCTCGTCCTCGGCTCCCTCGGCGTCTTCGGCCCGCGGGTTCCGATCGGCTGGCCGCTCGTGCAGGCGGTGCCGCTCCTCGTTCTCGAGGGCGTGTTCCTCGCCGGGATCGGGTTGTTCCTCGCCGCGCTCACGGTTCATTTTCGCGACGTGAAGGATCTCCTCGCGATGGCGCTGTCTCTCTGGTTCTTCGCGACGCCCGTCCTCTATGCGCTTTCCGACGTCAAGCAGGAGCGCGTGAGGGCGCTTCTCGTCCTCAACCCGGCCGCGCCCCTCTTCGACGCCTGGCGCGACGCGCTCTTCTACAGCCGCTGGATCGGGCCGCCTCGCTGGGGCGTCCTCCTCGCCATCGCGTGTGTCGCCTTCCTCGTCGGCTACGCGCTCTTCGACCGGCTGCGCGATTCGTATCCGGAGGCGGTGTGAACGCCGCCGCGCCCGCGGTGAAAGCCGTCCGTCTCTCGAAGGCGTATCTCAAATGGGGACGCACGCGCGCGTTCGGCACGCTGAAGTCGGCGCTCCTCGGGCGCTCGCTCGGGGCGGCGCTCGCTCCGTCCGAGGTCGTGGCCGCCCTTTCGGACGTTTCCTTCACGGTCGCGCGGGGCGAGACGTTCGGCGTCGTGGGTCCGAACGGCAGCGGCAAGTCGACGCTCCTGAAGCTCGTCGCCGGCCTGTTCAAACCGACGTCCGGGGATCTCCTGGTGGACGGAAAAGTCTCCGCCCTCATCGAGCTCGGCGCCGGATTCCACCCGGAGATCTCGGGGCGCGAGAACGTCGTCATCAACGGCGTCATGCTCGGACTCACGCGCAAGGAGATCGAGAGGAAGCTGCCCGAGATCGTGGCGTTCTCGGGCCTCGAGGACTTCATCGACGAGCCGGTGAAGACGTACTCGTCGGGCATGTACGTGCGCCTCGGTTTCGCGGTGGCCGTGCACGTCGACCCGGACATTCTCGTCGTGGACGAGGTGCTCGCCGTGGGCGACGAGGCGTTCGCGCACCGCTGTCTCGACACGATCGCGGAGTTCTCGCGGCGGGGAAAGACGATTTTCTTCGTGTCGCACTCGCTCGTCCTCGTGGAGGATCTGTGCGATCGCGTCCTCTATCTCGAGCGGGGCCGCGTGAAGGGCCTCGGCGATCCAAGGGAGATGCTCGCGGCCTACCGCCTCGACGTCTCGGCGGGAGAGGGCGCGCGCCTCGCGCTGGAGCATCGGGAAGACCAGAAGATTCTGCTTCGGACGGAGGAGGGACCGAAGATCTTCTTAGAAGGTGAAAGAGAAGAGGGGAGCGCCGCCGCCGTCGATCAAGGCGCGAGGGCCGCCCCGCGCGGGGATCCCTCTTCACCCATCGAAGAAAATCCCCCGCCACCCGACCCTCCCCGCCGCTGGGGCAACCGCGACGTCTCGATCACGGGCTGCCGCCTTCTCGACGCCTCCGGCGCCGAGCGCTACGCGTTTCGTTCGGGCGAGTCCATGACGATCGAGATCGCCGTCGCGCCGCGGGTCCCGACCGCCGACTTCGTCTTCGGCATAGCGATCTTCACGCCGGACGAGGTCTGCGTGCACGGCACGAACACGGAGATCGACGGCATCCTGCCGAAGAGTCTCGACGGCCCCGCGACGGTGCGCGTGACACTGCCGCGTCTCGACCTCGGGACGGGGACGTATCTCCTGGACGTGGCCGTCCATTCGCGGCGCGAGACGCCCTACGACTACTGGCGCGGCGCGTGCCGCTTCCAGGTGGACTCGCCGGACCAGGGCACGGGCCTCTATCGCCCCGATCGCCGCTGGACGTTCTCGGGCGGCGTCTCGGTCGGTGCGCGGTGAAACGGCCCGAGCGAGTCGACCGCACGCTCTTCGGCCTTCTCCTTCTCGCGGTTCTCCTGCTGGTCTTCGAGCCCGGAAAGGTCCCCCTCTTCGAGCCGGACGAAGGGCGATACGCGGAAGTCCCCCGCGAGATGCTCGTCACGAGGGACTTCCTCACCCCGCGCCTGAACGGCGTTCTCTATTTCGAGAAACCGCCCCTTTACTACTGGAGCGTCGCGGCCTCGATCGCGATCCTCGGGCCGACCGAGATGGCCGTGCGTCTGCCGGGAAAGCTCGCCGCGGTGGCCACGGTGCTGCTCGCGGTCGCCTTCGCGCGGCGGCGGTGGGGAACGCGGACGGGTCTCCTCGCGGGCCTCATCCTCGCGACCTCGATCCTCGTCGTGGCTCTCGCGCGGATCGCGCTCATCGACCCGATGCTCTCTCTTGCGCTGGCGGCCGCGACGTTCGCGTTCGCGTCCTTCGCGGAGGGGGAGGCCGGGAAGGATGTGCGGCGTTCGCGCCGCGCGCTCTACGTTTTCCACGCTGCGTGCGCCGCGGCGATCCTTCTGAAGGGGCTCGTCGGCGTCGTGCTTCCCGGCGGCGCGATCGTCGTCTGGACGCTCGTCACGGGCCGTTGGCGCACGCTCCAGCGCGTCTTCTCGCCCGGGCCGCTCCTCCTGTTTTTCGCGCTGGCCGTCCCGTGGCACGTCGCGATGGCGCTCCGCCATCCCGACTTCCTTCAGTTCTATTTCGTGCACGAGCATTTCCAGCGCTTCGCGACCACGGAGCACCGGCGGACGGGGCCGGCCGCCTATTTCATCCCGGTTCTCGTCGGCGGCTTCCTGCCCTGGACGGCGTTCTTCGGGCGCTTCCGGGAGTCCTGGCCGGGCTTCACGCGCGGTGCGTGGCGGGCCCGTTCCACCGAGGCCTTCCTCTGGATCTGGGCCCTGCTCGTCTTCGGTTTTTTTTCGGCGTCGAAGTCGAAGCTCATTCCGTACGTCCTTCCGATCTGGCCCGCGCTCTCGGTGCTCCTCGCGCTCGGCATCGAGCGCGCCCGCGCGCGTGGCGCGGAATTCCGGGGTGACCGTCGCCTCGCGGCCGTGCTCTTCGGGCTGCTGTTCGCCGCGGCGGCGGCGTACGGCTGGGGCGCCGGCTTTTTCGAACGCTTCGGGAGCGGGCGTACGGGCCTCCTCGCGCTCGGCGCGCTTCTCGGGGGTTTCCTCGTGAACGTCTCGCCGCGGGTCTTTGGCACCTTCGGGCTCCGGCGCGAGGGAGATCCGGTCCCCTGGGTGGCCGCTCCCTGGCTCGCGTTCGTCGCGGGCCTCCTCGTCGTTCTGCCCGGCGCCGCGCGCGCGGTCACCCCGTGGCCGATCGCGTCGCGCGCGCTCGAGATTCTGGAAGCGGACGACCTTCTCCTCCAGAAGGGGCACTACGTCGAGGTGCTGCCCTTCTACGCGAAGCGTCTCACGCCGATCTCCTCACTCGGCTGGAGCGAGCTCGACTTCGGGCGTTCCCACGCCGGAACGGCGGCGCTCTTTCCGAAGGACGAGGAGTTCGCGGCGAGCTGGAACGGAGGCCGGCGGGTCCTCGTGGTCGTGCACCGCGACCACCTCGGAGCGTTCGGCCGGCCGCCTCTCTCGGACACTCGGGCGGAGATCGTGGCCAGGGAGGCCAGCGGGAAGCACGTGCTCCTCTCGAATCGGCCCGTGGGAGCGAGAACTGATCCTCTGGATTGAGAAAGCGGGCTCGCGCACCCCTCCTGATTCGACCCCGTTGACGACAGCGCCTTACCTTTTGTAGGCTTACGCTACTTTACGGCAAGGCAGATACACCTGTTCACGGGCTCTCGTTTAGGCGTTGCGTTGTAGCGGACGTTGAACTCGCGGGTTGAGATAACCACATCTTTTCTTTTTCAAAGGAGGTAGGTTGAACATGAAGTCACGTTGGCTTAGTACATTCATGGTGCTCGCGCTCGCCGTCCTCGGTTTGACGGCGAACGTGGCCTCTTCGCAGACCACGGGAGGCATCGAGGGCACCGTCACCGACTCCAACGAAGCTCCGCTGCCCGGCGCGAGCGTTGAACTCAGGTCATCCAGCCTCCAGGGAATACGTACTGCCGTCACGAACACCGCCGGCCGTTTCCGCTTCCCGGTAATTCCCCCCGGCACCTACACGGTGACGTGCTCTCTCGCGGGCTTCAAGAAGGTCGAGCGGAACGGCGTGAAAGTCAACCTCGACGCCACGGCCGCCGTGCCGATCCGGATGGAGATCTCGGTCACGCAGGAGATCGTCGTCTCGGGTGAGGCGCCCGTCGTCGACACGAACGATGCCGCGAATGGCATCAACATCCGACAGGATGTGGTCCAGAAGCTCCCGCTTTCGCGGAACTACGCTTCTGCCGTCGAGATGAACCCGGGAGTCGGGATGGACTCGGGCGATACGCAGGGTCGCGCCATGGCCTTCTCGATCTACGGCGCCACGTCCATCGAGAACCAGTACCTCGTGGACGGCGTCAACACGACGAACGTCATCCGCGGCTTCCAGGGCAAGGCCCTGACCTCCGAGTTCATCGAGGAAGTCCAGATCAAGGCCGGCGGCTACGAGGCCGAGTACGGTCGCGCCATGGGCGGCATCATCAACGTCGTCACGAAATCGGGCGGTAACGATTTCCACGCCGACGCGTTCGGCTACCTCAACTCGAAGAGCCTCACGGCCGCCCGCAAAGGGACCGCCGAGACCGACCAGAACTACACCGGTCCTCCACTCGGCGTCGACACCTCGCAGGCGAACGTCCAGGATCTCGGCGCCGACATCGGGGGCTACGTTCTCAAGGACCGCCTCTGGTTCTTCGGCGCGTACAACCGCATCAATCAGGACGTGGACCAGCTCACGCTGGCGAACGTCCCAGGTACCCCGAACGGGGGAATGAACTTCCCGATCACGTACCACGCGGACCTCTTCTCCGGCAAGCTTACGGCGAGGCCCACGGATTCCACGACGCTCGTCGGGACGATCTTTGGCGACCCGGAGGTGCGCACGGGCGCGCTCCGGAACTTCACCTCCGATAATCCCCTCTCGCAGAACGGCACCCGCAAGATCGGCGCGACCGACTTCGCGGTCGGGATCACGCAGCTCTTCGGCAATTCAGGCCTGTTCGACGTCCGCTACTCCCGCCACCAGGACCGCTACACGGTCACGGGGGAGGGGGCGAGTCTGCCCGCGGTCCTCGACTACACCCAGAGCCTGATCAACCCCACCTCCTCCGGCGGCTTCGGCTCGATCCGCGGCTTCCGCGACTACAACCAGTCCAAGCGGGACGCCGTGAAGGGCAGCGGGACCTTCTTCCTGGGGACGCACGAGGTCAAGGGAGGCCTGGACTTCGAGAACAACCTGACCGAGTCCACGGACATCTACAGCGGCGGAGCACGGCTCCTGGAGTACGCGTGCAGCCCGCAGGTTTGCACCGGTGCGCACGCGGGCGATCCGTTCTACTACGGGCACAACTTCTACACGCTGACGACGGACAAGACGCAGCTCCAGAACGCGTTCCTGCCCAGCGGCAACACGGTGAGCCCCCGCGTTTACCGGCTCGGCGCTTTCCTCCAGGATGCGTGGAAGGTGCTCCCGAACCTCTCCGTCCACGTCGGGCTGCGGTACGACCAGGAAGACGTCCGCCAGTTCGACGGCAGCAAGATCTTCAACAGCCAGGTCGTCGATGGGACCGGCAAAGTCATCCAGGGGGGCGGCCAGCAGTTCTTCCTGAAGAACGAGTGGCAGCCCCGCATCGGCATCGCGTGGGATCCGATGAAGGACGGCTCGACGAAAGTCTCGGCCTCGTACGGCCGCTTCTACTACGCACTGCCGACGGACATCACGGTCCGATCTTACGGCGGCAAGATCGACGCCACCACGTTCAACTACAACTCCGGCGCGTTGAGCCTGGCGCAGGATCCGACGATCCTCCGGCAGGCCTTCACGCAGGGAGGCTTCAACCCC
>DASVJU010000186.1:0-6853 GCA_036385755.1 Thermoanaerobaculia bacterium | reverse complement strand
CGAAGTCGCTCAGCGCCTGGGCCACCTCCGGATGCCGGTCCCCCAGCCGCTTCTTCGACAGCGCCAGCCGCTCGCGCGTCAGGGCGAGGAGCTTCGCGTAGTCCTCCTCGGTGGTGGCAACCTGGACGAGGATGAGGAGCGCGTCGGTCTCGACCTTCGCGGCCTTCGGCTTTCCGGCGGCGCCGGGCGCGCGCACGACCCGGAGCATCTCCTCGGCCGCCGCCTTCGCGTCCTTGTACTTTCCCTCGCCGGCGAGCGCCGACCCGAGGTCGTAGGCCGCCGCGGCAGCCTCGACGCTTCCTTCGCCGTGGAGGGAGCGCGCGATCTCGACCTCCTCTCGGGCGGCCTTGTCCGCCTCGTCGAATCTCTTCGAGAGCGCGTACATCTGCGAGAGCGCCGAGAGCGACTCCGCGGCCTCGGCGCTCTTCGGCCCCGCCGCCGAGAGGCGCAGGTCGAGCGACGTCTTCAGCGCCTTCTCGGCCTCGGGGTACTCCGCGAGGTTCGCGAACGTCGTCCCGATCGTCTGCAGCACCGACGCCTCGACGAGAGGCTGATTCGCGAACGACGTCAGCGCCTTGTCCTGCGCCTGGCGCAGCGCGTCGAGCAGCGACACGTTGCGCGAGCCCTTCGACCACGGGTCGGCCGCGCCCAGGGCGTCGAGGAGGAACGAGTCGATCGCGCTCGCCTTCGCGGCCTCGGCCGTCGCCCGGTCGCGCTCTTTCCTCACGCGCCCGGCCTGCACCACCATCGTCACGCCCAGCGCCACGAGCAGCACCGCGATGACGCCCGCCGCCCCGAACGTTCCGCGGTGCCGCGCGACGAGCTTCTGGAGCTGGTACATCGTGCTCGGCGGGTGCGCGAGGATCGGCTGGTTCCCGAGATACCGCTCCACGTCCTCGGCCAGCGCCGCCGCGCTCTGGTACCGGCTGTCCGGCTCCTTCTCGAGAGCCATGGTGATGATCGTCTGCAGGTCCGAGTCGAAGTCGAGAGGCTTCGGCGGCTCCTCGCAGATGTTGCGAATCGCCTGCACCACCGACATGCCGCGCGTGTTGTACGGCAGCTTTCCGGAGAGGAGCTCGTACAGGACGACGCCGAGCGAGTAGACGTCTGTCCGGAGGTCGATGTCGTGGCTGTCGCCGCGCGCCTGCTCCGGGCTCATGTACGGGAGCGTCCCCTGGATCGCGCCGACCTCGCTCATCACCGTGGCCGCAGCTACGTCCGCGTCCGTGATGCGCGCGAGGCCGAAGTCGAGGATCTTGGCGCCGGCGTCCGTGACGACGATGTTCGAGGGCTTCAGGTCGCGGTGGATGACCCCGCGCTGGTGCGCGTAGTTGACGGCCTGGCAGATGGTGACGAAGTGGCGCAGGCGCTCGCCGATCTGCGCCGCGCTCGGCCGGTCGCCGCCGAGGTGTTGCCGCGCCCACGCGGCGAGCGTCTCGCCGAGGACCAGCTCCATCGTGAAGAAGTGCTGGCCGTCGTCCGTGCGCCCCGCCTCGTAGAGGGCTGCGATGTTCGGGTGCGTGAGCCTCGCCAGCGTCTCGGTTTCCCGCCGGAACATCCGGAGGTACTGGTCGTCGACGAAGTGCCCGCCTCGGACGACCTTGAGGGCGACTCGCCGATGCGGGCTCTGCTGCTCGGCCTCGTAGACGATCCCCATCCCGCCCTCGCCGAGCTTGCCGAGGATGCGGAAGCCGCCGATCTCCTTCGGCAGCGCGGCGGCAGCCGCGGCCGCAGGCGGCCGCGACGGGTCCCGATCGAGAGTCAGGTCTCCGTCGGGCGGCAGGCCGCCTGCGTCGTTCGTCGTCATGAGGGTCGGCGGAGTTTATGACGCGCGGGTGTCGCCGAAGTCAGTGCTTCAGGCCGTAGCGTTCGCGGAGGGCCAGCTCTTCCTTCTGGAGGGTGTCGGCGCGCGAATGCAGAGCGGTGGCCCGGGCGGAGACGCTCGCGAGTTGGGTGGCGGGCTCGGACGATTCCATCGCCGTCTTCAGGGAACGGAGCACCTCCATCGCGTCGTCGAGACTCGCAAGGCTCTCGCGATGGTGGGCCGCGCACGGAGCGGGCGGCGCCACGGCGGCGAGGCTCTGTTTCGCCGCCTCCGTCTCGCGGATCATCTTGTCGAGACCCGACGTGTCGCCTTTCGCGAGCGCCGTCGCCATCTCCTGGCCCACGCTCTCCGCCTCGCCGCTCATGGCCCCCGCCTGGATGTGGTCGACCACGTCGAAGTAGGCGGCGACGGAGGCTCGCTCCGCGGGGGCCGGACTCGCAGCGATCAGCAGTGCAGCGCCCTGAACCGGGGTCGATGGCGCCGGCGCGGGGGCGGGGCGCGTCTCCGGGTGTTCCGTGATCAACACGGCCGCCGAAGTCGGCAGCGGAGGCGGACCTTCCTGTGCTCGCGGGGCGACGCGCTCGATTCTCGTCAGCGGCGCGGAGACGCTGCCGGATCGGGACTCCCGTCCCAGCAGGAACACCAGCGCGAGAAGCGACACGGCGGCCACCGCCACGACTCCGATCAGAAGGCGCTTGCTCACGCTGACGTTCGCCACGGCCGAAGCATACCCACCTGCTCGCCGAGGCGCGTCTCAGATCCGGGGTGTCCCGACCGCCGCCGAGATCTCGAGCCAGTCGAACCACACCGGGTGATTCGCCTTGTACCACTGCAGCACCTTCCGGATCGTCTCCTGCTTCTCGAGCGACACGACCTTCTCGTCGAGACGATTGAAGTGGAGCCGGATCATCTCTCCGTCGTGCTCGAGGGCCTGGGAGAACATCGTCTGCAGCTCGTTGCGGATCCGGCCCGAGTCGGAGATCTTCACCGGGCGCGTCGTGTGGTCCACGCCCGACATGAAGCGGACGAGCAGAGGGCTGAAGACGTGGCGCGCCCTGTCGAGCGGCTCCATCAGCCGGAAGGTGAAGGCGATGCGGCTCGAGGCCTGGTGCGCGGTGAGCCTCGAGCTCACCCGGTAGACCCCGTCGCCGACGTGCGTGACGCCGGCCGTTCCGGTGTACGGGTCGTCGCAGATATAGCCGGTCGACGCCAGCACCCGCCAGTTCTTCTCGGGCACGAAGTCGTCGGGCCTGAGGACGGTCCGGCCCGTCGGGACGTTGCAGGCTTTCGCTTCGCGGATCGCCGCCGCGTACGAGACGACCAGGCCCGCGTCGACATCCCGCCCGCCCAGCGTCTCGCCGACTCTCTGCGCGAAATCGGGCCTGTCGGGGTCGAGCGCCATGAGCCTTCCCTCGGCGCTGCAGGGGAAGTCGAAGCTGGGGGAGAAGAGCGTCATCGAGGCGTCGACGTCCAGCACCTCCGCGAGGCTCGAAGCCTGCATCGCCTCGGCCGTGGCGGCGTAGCCGTCACAGAGAAAAACGTGCGTGTCTCCCGAGGCGTCCGCCCAGCTCCCGATGAGGAACGTCGGCGCGTACGTACCCGAGTCGGTGAACACCTCGAAGCCCGACGGTGCCTTCCAGCCCTCCTCGACGAGATGGACGCCCAGCGCGGTCCACTCCTCCCACAGCTCTCCGAGCCGTCCCGCGCGGTTCTCCCCCCGGAGCGTCCAGACGTGAATGTTCTCGCGCCGAACGCCGGGGTAGGCCGACTCGATCGCCTGCGTCACCTGCGCGCGCGGCGTCCGGTAGTCGAGCAGCAGCGAGACGCGGTCGGCCGCCTCGGCCACGCGCCGCGGCACAGTGAGGCATCCCATGTACGACTCGTACGGTCGCGCCAGGACGAGGGGCGAGTCGAAGAGGTGAAAGACCGACATCGGGCCCGTCGCCTTCCCCTCGGCGAAGCGCGACGTGTTCTCGAGCGTGTCCACGGCCGCGCCCCACAGCGTGATTCCCCGCCCCTGAAGCCAGCTGTAGAACCGGTCGAACGTGTGCCCGGGCTCGTTCAGCAGCCGGCGGACCCTCCGGTCCACGATGCGCGCCACCTCGGGGCGGGCATAAACGCGGCCGAAGCCGAGGAGCGGGTTGGCGCCCATCTCCGCTGTCTCGCCCGCCTTCGGCATCAACCCCTCGCCGAGGCAGACCATGATCGCGTGGTTCTCGGGAAGCGTGCGCGTCAGGTGCCAGAGCCCTTCGCTCATCACGTAGGCGCTGATCGCGTCCGCCGACTTCTTCACCTGGTTCAGCGTCGCCTTGTCGGCCCCGGCCCCCTCGCCGAAGCCGCCGAAGAGGCGCGTCCCGAGCGCCGTGGCCGCGGAGGTCATCGCGAGACACCGGGCGATGCCGCGGGGCGTGAACGAATGATCCGAAACCGGCTCCGGCTGGGCCCGCTCCAGCTCCACGTCCTCCAGCCAAAGGTGGAAACGGAGAAGCACCGGCCGTGTGTCGAACGCCCACTGGGCGACGAGGGTGCGCTTGTCGATGAGTCTCATCCTCCTCGAGGCGACGTCGCGAGTTCCTCGTACAGTATCGACCGACGGGACGACCGGCAAGTCTCATAAGGGATTCTTCTACGCCCGCACTTTCTTCAGTCCGTGCAGGACGGCCCAGGCGTCCTCGTAGACCTTCTCGCGCACCGGGTCGGCCTTGTAGATCTCGCTCTTGAAGTTCGGGTAGTCGAGCGCGGCCACGCGCTCGGCGACGAAGGCCGCCAGCGCGTCCCGCGACGTCGTGAGCCGGAAGCCGTAGTCGGCGTCGGGCGACTCCACCACCGCCGGCCGCGCGCCCTGCCGCGCCGCGAAGTCGGCGAACCGCTCGAGATCCGCACGCACGCGCCCGCGGACGAGAAGCACGTCGTCAGGGGCCTTCGAATTCAGGTTCTGGACGATGGAGAGGAAGCCGGAGGTCGTGATGAGCCACATCTGCCCGGAAGATACTGTTAGGAAACGGACATCGAATGTCCACTCGGTCAGCGGGGAACGTTGCGATCGCGCTGCCGGGACATCTCCTCGATGCTCCTGAACTTCCGAACCCCCGGAGAGCGGCGTACCGGCGCGAGCCTCTCGAGGCTCGACAGCGCACAGGCGATCCGGAGATTCTCGGGGTCGAGCGGCCGGAGTGGCGGTTGGCCCTTCATCTCCTCCACGGAGCGGAACTTCCGCACCCCCATCATTCGTCCTTCAGGCCGAAGCGCGCGCGGATCGTCTCGGCATCCAGCCGATCCTGCGGCCTGACCGTGTCCTTCTTCATCCGGTAAAGCATACGCGGCGTCGCCACCCGCGCCCGGACCCCCTCCACGATCACGTCCTCCGCTTCGAGGTCCTCGTAGCGAAACGCTTCGCCGAGGCGTGACAGGATGTCCATCGATTACCGTCCGTGGGGCGGCGTGTATTCGACCGCGGGATAGTCCCCGCCGAGGTCGGCCGCCGTGATCTCGTCCACGTTCGGGTCGTCGTCAAACACGCTCTTCAGCGCTCGGCGAAGCCGGGCGACGTTGTCCTCGTCGGGCGCGACGAAGACGTCCGCGTCGCGGGTCCAGCTCGCTGTCAGAATATCGACGCCCCGCAACCGCAGGCCCTCAGTGATCGCCCGGGGAATGTGGACGTCCATGTAAAGCGACAGGATCACCGCAGAAGGCCGGCTGCCCTGAGCCTCTGGACGATCGGCGACCCATCCATGGCGCGCCTCAGCGTCTCGATCTCCTGTTCGTCCGCGGCGATCTGCTCGTCCAGCTTGACCTGGTTGTCGTAGTAATAGCTGAGAGCTGCGTGGATCTGCGCGAGCGACAGGTACGGATGCTGGAAGTGAATCTCTTCGGGGCTCCAGCCGTATCCGAGCCGATCGAGCACGATCTCGATGACCTTTGTTTGCGTCTCGTCTACCCAGGGGCGCCCCTGGCTATCGATCCTGATGTGGGGCGGGGCGATCGTGCTCATGACTGCTTCCTGACTCAACCATTCTATCGTGCATGGGTGGGTTCCCTCCATGACGGAAACTACATCCCATGACAGCTCCTCCCGCCGGTGAAGTCCTCCAGCTTCGCGTCACACTCCGCGACGTCGAACCACCGGTCCATCGCGTGATTCAGATTCCGGCTTCGAGCACGTTCCATGGCCTGCACCGTGCCCTTCAGTGCGCGTTCGGGTGGAAGAACTACCACCTCTACGAGTTCCTGGTCGGGCGGCAGAGGGTGGCCGCGCCGGACCCCGATCGATCCGAGCGGCCGGCCCCGCTTGACCCGCGCAAGACGCGCCTGGCGGAACTCCTCCTTCCGGATACTCGACGCTTCGCCTATGTCTACGACTTTGGGGACGACTGGATCCACGACATCGAAGTGGAGAAGCGCCTTCCGAAAGATCCCACCGCGCGCTACCCCGTCTGTCTCGGTGGTGCGCGGGCATGCCCGCCCGAGGACAGCGGCGGCCCCCATGGCTACGACCACTTCCTCGAGGCGTGGGGCGACCCGCAGCACGAAGACCACGAGGACATGCGAAGGTGGGCCGACTCCCGCTTCGACCCGGAGCGCTTTGACTTGAAAGCCGTCAACAAGGTTCTTGAGCGGCTGCATGGGCCGGCAGGCAAAGGCACGTAGAGGCCCTCTGACGCCTTCAGAACGAGCTTTTTATCGGATATACCTTGACACGGTATACCGCGGATAGGTACGGAAGAGAGCCGGCGAGATGTCCCGACTGCCGTGAAAGGGCAATGTTGTCTGGCGACCGTCGGGGTGGCGGTACTGCCTATGCGAGCCGCGCTGGCGCACCAGCTCGAATCCGAATCGTTCGAGAAGGCGCTCGACCTCCCGTGGCTTCAGCACGGGGATCGGAGGCAACGGCCTCGATCAGGCGGCGCGACGTCGAACGCATAACGCGTGGCGCACGGATTGACATATACACGGTATCCATGTACGCTTGCCCACGTGATCCGGACGTTCGACGACGCGACCACACGCGACGTCTTCTACGGAGAAGAC
>DASVJU010000185.1:0-22431 GCA_036385755.1 Thermoanaerobaculia bacterium | reverse complement strand
TCGGCGCTTTCGACGACGTGGCCGCTCGGGAGGCGGCGCTTCGGAACGGGCGGGACCGCGTCCCACGGGATGTCGTGTACGGCGCCGCAGTGCATGCAGACGAAGTGGTGATGCGCGTCGAGGTTCGCGTCGTAGCGCGCGACCGCGTCGTCGAAGACGAGCTCGTCGATGAGGCCGCTTTCCTTGAGCGAATGGAGGACGTTGTAGACCGAAGCGCGCGACGCGGTCGGGACGAGACGGTTCACGGCCGCTCCGACCTCCTCGGCCGTGGGATGCCTGGGCGTCGCGAGCAAGTACTCCAACACCGCCACGCGCTGCTGCGTGACCCTGAGACCCTTGTCCCGAAGCCGCGCCGAAAGCATGGCCTTCGTGTCCGGCCGCCCTTCCACCCTCGATTCCATACAGTTCTTAGATTAAGTCTAGTTTGAGTCCCGAGCAAGCCCCAAGGGGGGAATAATCGCGCCCCCGGGCGCATCTCCTTGCGGAAGAATGACCTGGAGATGCGTCTCTTTGCGTTCCGCTCCGGTCAGTTCGGGGTCGCGCCGCGAGCGTCCGTGATGAACGGACGGCCGATGCGCGACCAGCGCGGACCCTTGAAGAACTGCTGGTTCCAGCTCCACATGACGCCCACCCCGCGGCCGAGCAGATCGCGGATGGGACGCGTGCCGAAGAAGCGCGCGTCACGGCTCTCGTCGCGGTTGTCGCCCATCAGGAAGACTTCTCCCTCCGGCACCGTGATCGGACCGAAGGTGCGGAACGCGGGCCGGTCGGGCAGGACGCGCAAGGGGTGCGGCCGTCCATCGAGCACCTCGGTGCCGAGGAGGATCGTTTCGCCATCGTCCGATTTCTGTTCCGGGAGAAACTCGGTGGTTTGCGCCTTCTTGTTGACGTAGAGCGTCTCGTTCCGGAGCTCGACCACGTCGCCGGGGAGTCCGACGAGGCGCTTGACGAAGGGAACGCTGCCGCCGTCCGGATTACGAATGACGACGACGTCTCCCCGCTTCGGCGTCCCGGTCTCGAAGAGGCGGACCTTCGAGAAGGGAACGCGGAACTGGTAAGCCGACTTCCAGACGAAGACGCGGTCGCCTTCGAGGATCGTGGGCTTCATGGAGCCTGTCGGAACGACGTACCAGTCGGCCAGGACAGACCGTCCCGTCAGGATGACGGCGGCCATGAGGAGGAGCTGGCGGATGTCTTTGAGGAGCGCGGCGCGCTTTTCCGGCGTGAATCCCATGACGAGCGGGATCTTCGCACAACGCGTGCCGGAGGGGCCTCCGCGCTATTCTCCGGGCATGCCTCGATACACCGACCGCCATGCGGCCTCAGGAGTGAGCGACGCGCTTCCCTCTCTCGAGACCTGGCCCTCGCAGTATCCGGGGGACTACGAAGTCGTGATCACGATTCCCGAGTTCACGTCGATCTGCCCGAAAACGGGCCTGCCGGACTTCGCCACGCTCACGGTGACGTACTTTCCCGACCGCCGATGCGTCGAGCTGAAGTCCCTGAAGGAGTACGTCAACGCTTATCGGAGTCTCGGCATCTTCAACGAGAACGCCGTGAACCGCATCCTCGGGGATCTCGTCCGCGCGCTCGAACCGCGCCGGATCGCCGTGCGGGGCGTCTTCACGCCTCGCGGCGGCCTCCAGACGACGGTCGAGGCCCGCTTCCCGCGCACGGAGGCCGGGGGGAAGGCGGGAGTCCCCGCGACTACTTCGGCGCGGGGACCGAGGCGGCGCTCCCCGGAACCGTCGTCCCGTCGATCAGGATCCGGCGGTAGACCGAAAGCGCGTTGATCGCGCCCAGCTCGCGCGGGCAGTAGTCGCCCAGTTTCTCGGAGGCCAGCTCGCCCGACACGCGCGCTTCGGGAGCGTTCTGTTTCTTCTTTTCGGTCAGGAAGACGAGCATCGACTTGAGGTAACGGCGCGTCTTCTCGATCTCCTGAGAGGCGGCCGGCGTCGGATTGCCGCGGGTGGGGACGAGGCCTTGCGCACCCAGCGTGTCGAGCCGTTCGAGGACTCCGATCCAGCCCTTCAGGTCGCTGGCGGGATCCGAGAGCATCGGGCAGCGGTCGGGCGTCACGAGATCGCCCACGAACACGGTGCGCGTCGGGATGTCGAAGACGTACATATCGTACGCGGTGTGCGCGTTCCCGGACGGGATGCCGATCTCGAAGGCCCGCTTGCCGGCGACGAGCGCGATGCGGTCGCTGACGCCGATGACGGTGGGCGGCTTCGTCTTTCCTTCCGCGAAAGAAGTCGCGAGGATGCCTGTGGCGCTGGCGTTCACGAAGATCGTGGCGTCCGTCGGAAGGAACGACGAGAACCCGTCGTTCGAGTCGGAATGCAGGTGGGTCATCGCGATCCACCGGATCGGCTTGTTCTTCGTCGTCCGCGCAACCTCGGCTTTGAGGTTCTTCGCGTCTACGGCCGTCGCTCCCGTGTCGATGACGAGGACGCCGTCGCCGGTGTCGATCCACGAGCAGTTCGTGATGCCGAACCGGCCGTACCAGAGGTCCGGGGAGGGCTGCGCCACCTCGAAGAGAGGCTGTTCTGGCGCCTTCGGCTTCGGCGCTTCGGCTGCGAACGCGGAGCCCCCGGCGAGGAAAAAGGTGAGGAAGGCGAGCCCGGGAGAGAGAGAACGGTTCATGGAGTCTCCTGTCATTGGGGGCGGTCGTTTCCACCTCCGGTCGAAGGCGGGGAAGAGCCGACGCCGGTGTGGGAAGCCAGAGAAGCGAAAGAAGCGAGAGAAGCGAGAGTCCCGTCGCGGAAGCGCGCGAGGGCAAAGTCCTTTTCCCGCGCGAGCCCGTCGTCGAGGCGTGAGAGCCGCTCCGCTGAAGTGAGGGCTCGCTTGGCGGCCGCGAGGGAAGCTGTCGGCCGCTCGGCGTACTGCTCCGCGCGTCGGAGTGCGAGCGGCAGCGCGGACCCGTCCTCGGTCACGCTGTCGACGAGGCCGATCTCGCGGGCGCGCGCAGCTCCAAGCATCTCGCCCGAGAAGGCGAGGTCGGCGGCGGCCGCGGGAGACGCGAGGGACGGAAGGAAGAAGCTGGCGCCGGCCTCGAGGGCGGGGAAGAAGCACGAGAGCGCGAGCGTGGCCGCGTGCGGGGGCGTCGCGCTCGCGACGCGCTGGTCGCAGGCGAGTGCGATGCCGAAACCCGCGCCGAGGGCCGGACCGTCGATGGCCGCGAGAATCGGGCGGGGAGCCGCCGCAAGAGAGCGCGCGGCGCGTCCCAACGCGCCGAGGTGCGCCGCGAAGCCCTCCTCGTCCCCGAGAGCGAGAAGAGCCGCGAGGAGCTCCGGGTCGAGCCCCCGGGAAAAGGCGTCCCCCAGGCCCGTCAGGATGATGGCCGGAACCGTCGGATCCTCCGCGAGCGCCGTGACGGTGTCCGCGAGCATCTCGGCCATGTCCCCCGCGAAGGCGTTTCCCGCCGCCGGTCTTGCGAGCTTCACGACGGCGAGCGGGCCTTCGAGGGAGACGAAGACGAGCGGGCCACGCGCATGGCCGGCGGCGCGCGCCTGTGCGCGGCAGGCGTCGAGGAACGCCTCGAACAGCGCCTTCTCCTTCCGTTCCGCGACGAGGTTCTCCGGGTGCCATTGCACGCAAGCGAGAAAGGCGCCCTCTCTCCGTTCGAACGCTTCGACGAGGTCGTCCGGCGAAGCGGCCAGTGCGAGGAGACCCGGGGCCAGGTCCTTCACGCCCTGGTGGTGGCGCGAGTTCACGGGCATCCCTTCGAGGGCGGCGATCGCCGCGGCGAATTGCGAGCGGGAGCCGGCGGGCCGAGCGCGGACGAGGTGGGCGATCGGCGGTTCCGAATCGGCGTCGTGCGCAACGCCGCGGAGGCGCTGGGTCGGCAAGTCCTGCCAAAGGCTGCCCCCGAGCGCGACGTTCACGACCTGGAGCCCGCGGCAGATCCCGAAGACGGGGGCCTCGAGCTTTTCCGCGGCGGAGAAAAGAGCGAAGTCCAGGCTGTCCCGCTCGGGGTGGAGCCCGAGAGCGGGCGTCTGCGGAGTCTCCCCGTAGCGCGCGGGGTTCACGTCTCCACCGCCCGCGAGGAGCAGGCCGTCGAACGCGCCGGGGTCGGCGTCGCCCGGGACCACGACGACGACCTCTTCGGGCAGCGCGCCGGCCGCGAGCAGGGCGCCGCGGTAGGTCTCGTTCGGTTGTTTCGCGTCGGATGCGATGACGATCTTCATGGAAGCCTGAAACGTGTTTTCGGGGAGGATGGCGCCACGCGGGGGGCGCAGGGAGCGATTATAGAGACGACATGAGAATCGCGCCGGGGGTGGTCGTGACGGGGATGGGGGCTCGGACCGCCTTCGGCCGTGGGGTGGAGGCGTTCTGGGAGGGCGCTCTGTCCGGGCGGTCGGCGATTCGTCCGGTCACGCGGTTCGAAACGGGGCGCTTCCACGCGCGACATGCGGCCCTGATCGAGATCGAGGACGAACGGGAAAACGAAGGGACGGAGCGCGAGACGCTGTTCGCGCGCGAAGCGGCCGACGAATCGCTCGCGGGCTGCCCCCCGTTCGGGGGCGCGCGCTCGGGAATAGCCGTCGGGACGACGCTCGCCGGCAACGGGCCCCTCACGGAATGGCTGGCGTCCCGGGCGACGGGAGCCGGGGAGCTTTCCCGCGGCGAGACTGGCGCTCTCGCGCGCGACCTCGCCGAACGACACGGGGCCGGCGGCCCGGTCTCCACGGTCTCCGTCGCCTGCGCGTCGGGCACCGCCGCGCTCGGCCTCGGAGCGGAGTGGATTCGGACCGGAGACGCGGACATGGTCCTCGCGGGCGGAGCCGACGCGATCGCATCTTTCGTCTTCTCCGGCTTCGACGCGCTGCGCGCGCTCAGCATGACCGCCGCGCGGCCCTTCGACGTCGCGCGTGACGGCCTCACGCTGGGCGACGGGGCGGGCTTTCTCCTCCTCGAGGAGGAAGCGCATGCGCGACGGCGCGGAGCGCCGATCTTCGCGCGCCTCGCGGGGTACGGCTCGGCCTCCGACGCGCAGCACATGACCAGGCCCGATCCCGAGGGGCGCGGCCTCGTGCGCGCCATCCAGGCTGCGCTCGTGCGCGCGGGACGGACAGCGTCCGAAGTGGGCTTCGTGAGCGCCCACGGGACTGGGACGACGTTCAACGATGCGATGGAAGAGGCCGCTCTGGCGCATGTCCTCGGCGCCCTCGCACGGATCGTGCCCGTGAACGGGATCAAGGGCGCGATCGGGCACACGCTCGGAGCGGCGGGCGCCCTGGAGGCGGTTCTCACGGTCCTCGTTCTCGCGCGGCAGCTCGTGCCGCCCACGGCAGGGCACGCGGCGTCGCGTGCCGATTCGCCGCTCGCCGTCGTGTCGGGCCGGTGCCTCGTGCCCGCCCGCCCGATCACCGTCGCGCTCTCGACTTCCGCGGCGTTCGGGGGGATGAACGCGGCGCTCGTGCTCGAGAGAGCGGAGAACACATGAGGCGCGTCTTTCTCGCGGCGGCGGCGCAACTGACCGGGGACGAGGGCGGCGTGCCGGATGACGCGAACCGCCTGCGCCGGATGGACCGCTTCGGGCGGGCAGGCTTTCTCGCCGGGACGCGCGCATTCGCCGCGGCGGGCCTTGCGAAAGGTGCGGGACCCGACGCGCGCTGCGGTGTCATCGTCGGCACACGGCACGGTTGCCGTTCTGCGATCACCGAGCACGCGGCGCGCCTCGCTGCGGCGACGCGGGTGGAGGATCTCGCTCCCTCCGTGTTCGCGGCCACCGTTCACAACACCGTGAACGGCGAGCTGGCCATCGCCCTCGGCCTCGGCGGACTCTCGGAGACGATCGTCGCGGGACGGACGGCCGGTCTCGAGGCGCTGATCCTCGGCGCGCGCCGCGTCGCCGGAGGCGACGCTGATCGCGTTCTCGTGGTCGCGGCCGAGGGCATTGACGACGCGATGCGCGCGGCGTGGGAAGAAGAGAAATCTGCTTTCGGATCCCGTGCTTCGGGAGTCGAGCTCGTCGAGACGGGCGCGGCGGTGCTTCTCGAGGCCGAGGGGATTTCTTCGAATGAGAAGTTCCGCGTGCGTTACGTCTCCGGCACGCTGTTCTTCGAGCCGGATGCGCGCCGGGCGGAGGTGCGCTTCTTCGAATGGTTGAGCGAGATCGAAGCGCGTTCAGGCGGCGACGACGCGCCTCCAGTGGTTACGCTTTGCACGCCGGTGTATGAAGATTTCTTAGAAGGAAATTCGGAGAAAGAGAACGCGAAAGGGCCGCGGGTCGAGCGGTTTGGCGCCTCGGGCGTGTACGAGATTGCGCGCGAGACGGCTGCTCGAAGAGCGCAGGTCGCGGACGCGCTCCCACCCCATTCACCTTCTAAGGAAATCCGAGCGTACGTGGCGCGAGACATCGCAGGCGCGGTGGCTGCCGTCGCCCTGGAGTCTTCCTCTTCTTAGCGATTTCCCTTTTCCGAAAGCAGCTCGTCCGGCTGCGGCACGGTGGGAATCGGATCTCTCGGGAGGGGAGGGACGTGGCCCGCGCCGTCGGCCGCGGCGCAGGCATCGCGCCACCGCTCGACGGCGGCGCGCACCGGAGCGGGGCCAGGGTCGTGCGCGAGGGCCTCGTCGAGGAGCGCGCGCGCCCGCGCGCGGTCTCCGCGTCGCGCTTCGAGTTCGCCGAGCTTCGCCGTCGCCTCGGCGAAATCCGGCGCGCGCTCGTGCGCGCGCCCGGCTTCCCGCAGCGCGGCACCGAGCCAATCGTGCGCGCGTTCGCGCTCGAGCCGGCGGACGAGACCGAGAGCTTCGCGGGCCTCCAGATAGCGGTTGTAGCCCCTCGTCGAGAGCCACGCGTCCGCCGGAAACGGAGCGATCCGTGGCGGCGGGCCGCCGGGGTTCGTGAGAACGGCTTCGAGGTCGACGGGAACATACGGCCCGAGCGTGTGAGGCGAGGCGGCCACCCAGGCCATTCGGCGCGTGAGGTCGAAGACGACCGAGTGTGCCGCGATCGAGGCGTCGATCGCGTTGCGATTCCCGGGGCCGAGCTCCCGGCCGTCCGCGCCCCTGCGGTCGCGCAGGATGGCGATCGCCGACGGCACGTCGAGAGAGCCGCCCCTCTCCCTCAGGAGGACGTCGAGGCGGGCGCGCCTCTTTTTCGACGTCGATTCCGCCGGCAGTGCGCGGGCGCCGCGCCTCAACCTCGGGTCTTCGGCCTCGTTCGTGACGGCAAGGGATACGCCCGTGCCCTCGCGCAGCGCGACGACGGACGGGCTCTTCTCGACGACCGCGAAGCGCCCGCTCTTCGCGTCCCCGAGGAGGATGAGGTCGGAGACGAAGACTCTCGCGGAAGAGAGGCGCGCCACCGCGCCCTCGAACGTGCTCTCTTTCGCGAGAACCTCGGCGAGGAGGAGCGTCATCGGTGTGCCCGAGGCCGCCGTCTCGCCGCCCGAGAGCGCGTTGATCGCGACGCCGATCCCCTCGCGGTTGAAGCCCGAAACGACGCCGAGCATCCCGGAGAATCCGACGGAAAGGTACGGAATCCCTTCCGCGGGCGCGATGACCGAGACGAGCTTCTGCCGGTCGAAGATGTCGCCGCCCTCGAAATCGAAATTCCGCGCGAGGAGGAGCGAACCGTCGGCGCCTCTCGCGAAAAAGCCGGTGCAGGCCCCCGCGAGCGCGGGCGCGTCCACGAAACGCTGCGAGACGTCGTGCAGCGCGTGCATGTCCAGCATCCGGCGATAGGCGTTCCAGCCGGAGGGCGGGGGCACGGGCTCGTAGCCGTCCGCGAGCCCGGCGATCGCGAGGAGGAGATCGTCGGGAATCTCGTCGGGGAGCCCGCGCAGCCGGTAGGCCGAAAGCCGCCGGATGAGCGACCTCTTGAGGCCGCCGGGAATGAGGACCCTGAAGAACTCCTCGAGATGCGTCTCCTGGGAGCGAATCCACGGGCGGGTGAGACGACCGAAGGAATGCCCGAGATCGTAGGGTGCGCCCGCGAAGCGCCCGACGAGGATCCCCGAGTCTTCCACGAGCCACGACGTTCCGAGCCGGCGCACCCCGCCGGAGATCTCCGGAGCGATGTCGCGGGCGGCGGCCCGGGGCGCGGTTTCGGGCCGCCGCGGCGCGCACGAGAGGAAGCAGAAGCCGAGGAGGGCCGCGGCGACCAGAGCGGCGGGCGCGCGCTTCACGTGGCCCCTTCCCAGAAACGCGTGAAGAGGTACCACTGGGACGGGTACGCGCGGATCGTGCGCTCCATCGACGCGACGAAGAGCGCGAGCGCGGCGACGACGGCCGCGTCGCCCTCCTCGCCCCGCGCGCTCGTCACGCGGATCGGTTCTTCGACGATCGTCCGGTACCTTCCGTCGTCCTCCTGGAGGACAAAGACGGGAAAGATCGGCGCTCCCGAGGCTTGCGCGAGGCGGAAGGGGCCTACGGGAAACGAGGCCGACTTTCCGAAGAACGGCATGCGCCGGCCGGTACCCGAGACGTCGCGGTCGCCCTGGATCGCAACGCAGACGTTCTCCTCGAGCGCTTTGCGGACGGGAAGGAAGGCGAACGGCGACGTGTCGATGGGGAGCCCGCGCACGCCGAGCATCCGCCGCGCGTCTTCGCGGTGTTTCTCGACGACGGGCGAAGGATCGGGTACGTACACGGCCGCCACCTTCAGGCCCAGCTGCGCGAGGAAGAGCCCTCCAAGCTCGAAGTTGCCGACGTGCGCGGTCAGGAGGATCGCGCCCCGGCCCTCCTTCGACGCCGCGACGAGACGCTCGTCGCCGGAGCGTGAGGCGAGAAGCGCCCGGGGATCCACGTCCTTGCGGCCCGAGTAGCGAAGGAGATCGATCCAGAGGCGGGAATGCCTCGACACCATCTCGCGCCCCGTCCGTTCGACCGCCCGGGAGTTCCGCGGCAGGTCGAGGACGGCCGCGTAGTTGTCGAGGACGGCCTCCCTTACGACCTCGCGCTCCCAGATCGCGCGTTCGACCGTGGCTTCGGCGAGGCGCGCCACGAAGACGGAAGGCACCGTCCGGGCCAGCCAGCGGCAGAACGGAAACCAGAGCCCGAACGTCAGGGCGACGAGATTCGAGACGATCGTCGGCTTCTCGCCGGACGTGGCGCGCGTCATGACCCGAGAATGCCACGCGCGGACGAATTCGCGCCGAATCGACTAGGATTGAGGGTCGCCAGGAGGTTCTCGATGATCGACACGATCCGCAAGCAGCTCGGAGAGCGCGCGTCACTTCTCGACTACAAGGCGACCGGCGTCGCAGCGTCGATGCTGCACCTCCCGGGCCCGGACTTCGTGGACCGCGTCTTCGTTCCGTCCGACCGCCCTTCGGCCGTCCTGCGCAACCTGAGCTGGATGTTCGGCACGGGCCGCCTCGCGAACACGGGCTATCTGTCGATCCTTCCGGTGGACCAGGGCATCGAGCATTCCGGCGCGGCCTCGTTTTCGCCGAACCCGGAGTACTTCGACCCCGTCAACATCGTGAGGCTCGCGCACGAGGGGGGATGCAACGCGGTTGCGTCGACGCTCGGTGTTCTCGGCGCGGTGGCGCGCGATTACGCGCACCGCATCCCCTTCATCGTCAAGCTGAACCACAACGAGCTGCTCACGTATCCCGCGACCTACGACGAGACGGTGTACGCGTCGGCGAAACAAGCCTTCGAGATGGGAGCCGTCGGGGTGGGAGCCACGATCTATTTCGGCACAGAGAGTTCGCGCCGCCAGATCACGGAGATCTCGCAGGCGTTCCACGGCGCCCACGAGCTCGGGATGTTCACGGTTCTATGGTGCTACCTCAGGAATCCGGCCTTCAAGACGAAGGAGCAGGATTTTCACGTTGCGGCGGACCTCACGTCGCAGGCGAACCACATCGGCGTCACGATCGAAGCGGACATCATCAAGCAGAAGCAGCCCGAGAACGACGGCGGGTACCGCGCGCTCGCGTTCTCGAACAAGCCGAAGGACGAGATCTACCAGAAGCTCGTTCCGAACCACCCGATCGAATGGACGCGGTGGCAGGTCGTGAATTCGTACATGGGGCGCGCGGGGCTCATCAATTCCGGAGGCGCGTCGGGCGGCAAGGACGACACGGGGCAGGCCGTCGCGACGGCCGTGATCAACAAGCGCGCGGGCGGAATGGGCCTCATTTCCGGCCGCAAGGCGTTCCAGCGGCCCCGTGCCGAAGGCATCGAACTGCTCCATGCGATCCAGAACGTCTACCTGAGCAAGGACGTCACCGTCGCATGAGACGTCCGGTCGTCCTCATCACGGGAGCGGGAGGCGAGATCGGCCACGGCCTCATCACGCGCCTCGCCGCCGATGGTTCGCGACCCATTCTCACGCTCGACCTCAAGCCTCTCGATCCGGAGCTGGGCCGCCTCGTCGCGAGGGAGTTCATCGGTTCGATCCTCGACCGGACGGTCCTCGAGCGCATCCTCTCGGAGTTCGAGATCGACCTCATCTTCCATCTCGCGGCTCTGCTTTCGACACGCGCCGAGTTCACGCCCGTCACGGCGCACCAGGTGAACGTCGAGGGGACGCTCAATCTTCTCGAGTTCGCGCAGCACGAGAGGCAGTCGCACGGGCGCCCCGTCACTTTCCTGTACCCGTCCTCGATCGCCGCCTACGGCCTGCCCGACCTCGCGACGAAGACGCGGGCGGGAAAGGTGAAGGAAGACGATTTCAACCAGCCGTCCACGATGTACGGCTGCAACAAGCTCTACGCCGAGCACCTCGGGCGCTATTACTCGCGCCACTACAAGCAGCTCTCGTCCGAAGAGGTGAGCGGGCGCGTCGACTTCCGCTGCGTGAGGTTCCCCGGACTCATCTCGGCGGTCACGGTCCCGTCCGGCGGTACGTCCGACTACGCGCCCGAGATGATCCATGCCGCCGCGGAGGGGAACGCGTATGCGTGCTTCGTCCGCGAGGACACACGCATCCCGTTCATGGCGATGCCCGACGGCGTCGAGGCGCTTCTCCGGCTCGCGGCCGCTCCCGCGTCTTCTCTCACGCGGCAGGTCTACAACGTGGGAGCTTTCGCGCCCTCGGCGGCGGAGATCCGCGGCCTCGTCGCGAAGGCGTTTCCGTCCGCGAACATCACGTTCGTCCCGGACGTGAAACGCCAGGGCATCGTCGACACGTGGCCCGGCGACGTCGACGACACGGCCTCCCGTCGCGACTGGCAGTTCGCGCCGAAGTACGGCCTCGAGCCGGCGTTCTCGGAGTACCTCATTCCGACGATCCGGGACCGCTACCGCCGGGCGTGACGCCGCAAACGCGGCTCCTCCGCGCGTTGAGCCGCGCGCTCGCGGCCGCGGGCACACCCGCGCGGGCGGAAGGTGCGCGGGCCTACATGAAGTCCGTGATGCCGTTCCACGGCGTCGACGCGACGACGCTCCGCGCGATCTGCAAGAGCGTGTTCGCGGAACACGCCGTGCGGGATGCCCAGAGCTGGCGGAAGGACGTCCTCGGGATCTGGCGGGGCGCAAAGTTCCGGGAGGAGCGCTACGCCGCGATCGAGCTGACGGGGGACCGCCGGGCGCGCGCGTTCCAGACGATGGCGTCCCTTCCGATGTACCAGGAGATGATCGTGACGGGCGCGTGGTGGGACCTCGTGGACGCCCTCGCGACGAAACGGCTCGGGGAGATCCTGAGAAACGAGCCCGGACCGATGCGCAGGGCGATGCGAGCATGGAGCCGCGGCCCGGACGTCTGGAAGCGCCGCGCGGCGATCCTCTGCCAGAACACGTTCAAGAAAGACACGGACCTCGACTTCCTTTTCGCGATGATCGAGCCGTCGGTCGCCTCGAGAGAGTTCTTCCTCGCGAAGGCGATCGGCTGGGCGCTTCGGTCCTACGCGTGGACGGACGCGCGGCCGATCGTGCGCTACGTAGAAGAGAACCGCGCGCGCCTCGCCCCGCTCTCCGTCCGCGAGGCGCTCAAGAACGTGAGGCCCGGTAAGGTCCGCTAACCGCCGCTCAGAAACGTCAGAACGTGGGCGAAGTCCTTCTCGCCGAACCCCGCCTTTCGCGCGCGCTCGTAATCGCCCCGCGCGGCGTCGACGACCGGCGCGGCTGAAGGGCCGCCGCCGGCCTCGACCATGAGGCGGAGATCCTTCTCCATGAGCGCGAGCTGGAACGCCGCGGGCTCGCCGCCCTGAGCGAGGAAATCCATCTTGGCCTTGAGATATGGCGAGACGGACGGGATCGAGAGAAGCCAGGAGCGCGTCTCTTTCGCCGGAAGGCCGAGGGAGTTCGCGAGCGCGAGCGCCTCGCCGAAGGCCGCGACCGTGACGCCGTACATGAGATTGTTCACGAGCTTCATCGCCGAGCCCTGACCGACCTCTCCGAAGAGGAGCGTTTCGCTGCTCACGGCGTCGAGGACGGGCTTCGCCTTCGCGAGGACGGCCGGATCACCGCCCGCGAGGAGCTTCAGCGTGCCGTCGGTCGCGGGCTTGACGCTCCCCGCGACGGGTACGTCGCAGAAGTCGGCCCCTTTTTCCCGTGCCTTCGCGGCTGCGCGCCGCGAGGCCTCTGGCGTCACGGTCGAAAAGTCGAGCCAGATCTTTCCGGGAAGGAGGCCGGCGACGAGGCCGTCCGGCCCGTCCGCGACGGCTGCCAGCGCCGCGGGATCGGAAAGCATCGTGCAGACGACGTCCGCCGCGGCCGCCGCTTCGCGGGCGCTCGGGGCGGGCGTTGCGCCGGCGGCGGCGAGCGCGCTGCTGCGCTCCGGGTTGCGGTTCCACACGGTGAGAGGGAAGCCGGCGGCAAGGATGCGGCGAGCCATGGGAGCGCCCATGCTGCCTAAGCCGAGGAAGGCGACGTGCGTCATGCGCGCATCTTAAGATCCCCGGCCATGGAGCGCCGGGAACTCTCCCCCGCCGAGGTCGCGGCGCTCGCCGCGATCGTGGGGGAGCGGCATCTCCTCGTCGCGAAGGACGACCTCGAGCCTTACGCGCACGACTGGACGGAGGACTTCGTCCACACTCCGGCGGCGGCGGCGAAGCCGGGGACGACCCTCGAGGTCTCGCGGCTCCTCGCGTTCTGCAACGAGCGCCGGATCCCGGTGACGCCGCAGGGCGGGCGCACGTGCCTGACGGGCGGGGCTCTTCCTCTCGCCGGCGGCCTCGCGCTGTCCCTCGAGCGCATGAACTCCATCCTGGAAATCGACACGGACAATTTCGTGGCGGTCGCCGAGGCGGGCGTCATCACGCAGACGCTGCACGAGGCCGTCGAGGCGAAGGGTCTCTACTATCCGCCCGATCCGGCGTCCCGCGGCTCCTGCATGATCGGCGGCAACATCGCGGAGAACGCGGGCGGACCGCACGCCGCCAAGTACGGCGTCACGGGCCGGTGGGTCATGGGTCTCGAGGTCGTGTTCGCGGACGGCGGCGTCGCTGTGACCGGCGGCAAGACGCGCAAGGACGTCGCGGGCTACGACCTCACGTCGCTCGTCATCGGGAGCGAGGGCACGCTCGGCGTCGTGACGAAGGCGTGGCTGCGCCTCATTCCGAAGCCGCCCCACTGGGCCACGCTCGTCGCGCCGTTTCCGACGCTCGAAGACGCGGCGCGCTGCGTGCTCGAACTCCACCGGCGCGGCCTCGTGCCGTCGGCCTGCGAGTTCGTCGACAAGCCGTCCATCGACCTCTCCTCGAAGAAGAAGGGCGTCGGCGTGCCGTTTCCCGAGGCTGAGGCGCGCCTCCTGCTGGAATTCGACGGCTCCTCCGAAGAGGAAGTCGAGCGCGACGTGACGCTCGCGGGGGAGATCGCTCTCGAATGCGCTGCGCTGGACGTCGTCCTCGCGACGGACGAGGCGAAAAGGCGCACGCTCTGGGACGTGCGCCGGGGCATCGCGGAGGCCGTCCACGAGATGGGCGTCTCCGCCGAGCTCGACCTCGCGGTGCCGCGCACGGAGCTCGTGCCGCTCGTCACGGCGATCCGCCGCGTCTCGGGCGCCGCGGGCCTCAGGTCCGTGGCCTTCGGGCACGCGGCCGACGGCAACCTCCACGTCCACCTCTTTCGCGAGGGGAAAGACCCGATCGAGCGCGCCCTCTTCGAGAGGACGGCGGCGGAGATCTACGCCGAGACCGTGCGTCTCGGCGGCACGGTGACGGGGGAGCACGGCGTCGGCATCACCTCGAAAGGCGTGCTTCACCTCTACCGTCCGCCGGCATTTCTCGCCGCGATGCGCGCCATCAAGGTCGCCCTCGACCCGAACGGCATCCTGAACCCGGGCAAGGTGATCCCGGGAGCGGGATGACCGCGGCGGCCTCGGCTCCACCGGCCGCGCACGCGGCCGACCCGCCGGGCCGCTGGAGCGTCCTCGTCCTCCTCTCGGTCGCCGAGCTGTTCGGGATGTCGCTCTGGTTCTCGGCCTCGGCGGTCGCGCCGCTGCTCAAGGCCGAGTGGGGTCTGTCCGATTCCGCCTCCACGTGGCTGACGCTCTCCGTCCAGCTCGGCTTCGTCGCGGGCACGCTCGCGAGCGCCGTCCTGAACGTCCCGGACGTTCACCCGCCGCGGCGGCTCGTGATCGGCACGGCCCTCCTCGCCGCGGCCGCGAACGCGGCGCTCGCGCTCTTCGCCCACGGACCGGCCTCGGCCCTCGTCCTGCGCTTTCTGACGGGCTTCTGGCTCGCGGGCGTCTATCCCCCGGGCATGAAGATCCTCGCGACGTGGTTCCGTGCCCGGCGCGGCCTCGCGCTCGGCGCTCTCGTCGGCGCACTCACGCTCGGCAAGGGCTGCCCGTACCTCGTGAACGCCGTTTTCGGCTCCGCGTGGCGGACGAGCCTCCTCGCGGCCTCGGGCCTCGCGGTCGCCGGCGCGGTCCTCGTCGCCGTCTTCGTCCATGAAGGGCCGTTCGCTCTGCCGGCCGCGCGTTTCGACCTATCCCAGGTGACGAAGGTCCTCGAGAACCGCGGCGTGCGCCTCGCGACCTTCGGGTACTTCGGGCACATGTGGGAGCTCTACGCGATGTGGACGTGGGTGCCGGTGATGATCCGGTCCAGCTTCGCGCTCCGGGGGGTCCCGCCGGCGGCCGCGGAGGCGGCCTCGTTCCTCGTGATCGGCTGCGGGGCGGCGGGCTGCGTCGCCGCGGGCCTCGCAGCAGACCGCGTGGGCCGCACGCTCGTGACGTCCGTCGCCATGGCGGTGAGCGGCGCGTGCTGCATCTCGATCGGGCTCTGTTATGGCGGTTCGCCCGGCCTCGTCCTCGCGGTCGCGGCGATCTGGGGCGCGACGGTCGTCGCGGACTCGGCGCAGTTCTCGGCGGCCGTCACGGAGCTCGGCGATCCCGTCTACATGGGGACGGCGCTCACGCTCCAGACGTCCCTCGGCTTCCTCCTGACGGCGCTCTCGATCGACCTCGTCCCGGCGGTCCTGCCGGCGCTCTCCTGGCGGTGGGTCTTCGTCGTCCTCGCGCCCGGGCCCGTCCTCGGCGTCCTCGCGATGCTCCGCCTCCGGGCCCTGCCCGAGGCCGCGAAGATCGCGCAGGGGCGGCGCTGAGCGCGGGCCCGGGCGCCGCCTCCGCTACACTCGCGCCATGTCCGTTTCCGATTTCGAGTCCGTGATCGGACTCGAAGTGCACTGCCAGCTCCGGACGAAGAGCAAGGCGTTCTGCGCGTGTCCCGTCACGTTCGGCGCGCCGCCGAACACCGCGGTATGCCCCGTCTGCCTCGGGTATCCGGGCGTCCTCCCGGTCGCGAACCGCGAGATGGTCTCCCTCGCGATGCGCGTCGCGCTCGCGACGGGCTGCACGATCGAGGAAACGTCGGTTTTCGCGAGAAAGAACTACTTCTACCCGGACCTGCCGAAGGGCTACCAGATCTCGCAGTACGACCGGCCTCTCGCGACGCGCGGCGCCGTGGCCGTTCATGCCGCCTCCGGCATGAAGAACGTGCGGCTGAACCGCATTCATCTCGAGGAGGACGCGGGGAAGTCGATGCACGAGTTCCCGTGGGAGGACGTGCCCACGGGCTCCTCGCTCGTGGATCTGAATCGCTCCGGCACGCCGCTCATCGAGATCGTGACCGAGCCCGACCTTTCGTCGGCGGAAGAGGCGCACGAGTACCTCGTGAGCCTGCGCCGGCTCGTGCGCTGGGTCGACGCTTCGGACGGCAACATGGAGGAAGGCTCGCTCCGCTGCGACGCGAACGTCTCGGTCCGAAAGAAGGGCGCCGCGGCGCTCGGGACGAAGGTTGAGATCAAGAACCTCAATTCCTTCGCACACGTGAAGAAGGCCATCGAGCACGAGATCGAGCGGCAAGTGGCGTCGCTCGAGGCGGGGACGCCGTTGCGGCAGGAGACGCGCCTCTTCGAGCCTCAGACCGGCTCGACGAAGACGATGCGCAGCAAGGAAGAGGCGATGGATTACCGCTACTTCCCCGATCCCGATCTCGGCGTGCTCGTCGTCGACGCCGCGTGGAGAAGGGACGTGGCGGCCGCAATGCCGGAGCTTCCGGAGGCGCGTGCGGCGAGGCTCCAGGCCGCGTACAGCCTGCCGGCCGCCGACGCCGACCTCGTGTGCCTGTCGCGGCCGCTCGCGGACTTCTACGAAGCCGCCGTGGCGTCGCATCCGAAGAACCCGAAGGCGATCGCGAACTGGGTCCTTTCCGAGCTTCTCGCGCGGATGTCCGACGCCGACCGCCACGCGGGGCGCCTGCCGGTCGCCCCCGAGACGCTCGGGGCGCTCGTCGCGCGCATCGACGACGGCTCGATCTCCGGGAAGATGGCCAAGGAGCTGCTCCAAGACCTCATCGCGACGGGCCGGCCGGCCGACGACCTCGTGAAGGAGAAGGGGCTCGTCCAGATCAGCGACGAGGGTCCGATCCGCGACGCGGTCGCGAAGGTCGTGAGAGACCATCCCGAGCAGGTCGCCACGTACCGGGGCGGCAAGACGGCGACCTTCGGGTGGTTCGTCGGCCAGGTGATGAAGGCGCTCTCAGGAAAGGGCAACCCGGGCGTCGTGAACCGACTCCTCAGGGACGCGCTCGACAAGGACTGAATCCTGATCGAGTTCTATCGCGTCGCCAAGGAATACCAGGGCCGAAGGGTCCTGCGCGACGTGACGTTCAAGGCGAAGAACGGCGAGTTTCTCTTTCTGACCGGGCCGTCGGGCGCGGGAAAGTCGACGCTGCTCCGGCTCATCTTCCACGCCGAGAAGCCCACGGAGGGTCAGATCATCGTGAACGGGATGAACGTGAGCGGCATGCCCGCCTCGCGCATCCCGATCCTCCGCCGCTCGATGGGAATCGTCTTTCAGGACTACAAGCTCCTGCCTCGGCGAACGGTGCTCGAGAACGTCACGTACGTGCAGAAGTTCCTCGGTGTGCCCGCGGCCGAACGCCGCCGAAAGGCCTATCAGACGCTGCGTCTCGTTGAGCTCCATCACCGCATGTCCGCGCTTCCCGAGGAGCTCTCCGGCGGCGAACAGCAGCGCGTGGCGCTCGCGCGCGCCCTCGTGAACGATCCCGTGCTCCTCATCGCGGACGAGCCCACGGGCAACCTCGATCACCGCCTCGCGGGCGAGGTCATGAAGCTGCTGCAGGACGTGAGCGTGCGCGGGGCGACGGTCCTCGTCGCGACGCACGACCTGGACCTCATCAGGGCCGCGGGGCGCCGCTGCGTGACGCTCGACCGCGGGCGCGTCGTGGAAGGTCTCGTCGAGGCCGCTCTTCCGCCCCAGGCCGCCACGAAGCGGGGCGAGGACGCGCCGTGAATCGCCCGGCGGCTCTCGCCGCGCTCGTCTCGGAGGCGTTCGAAGGGCTTCTCCGCGCGAGGCGCATGACGACCCTCTCCGTGGCCCTCATCGCGATTTCGATCGGGCTCGTGGGCGCGTTCTTCCTCGTGGCCGAGAACCTGAGGAGCGTCGTCGAGACGGTGCGCGACGAGTCCACCGTGACGGTGTTCCTCAAGTCCTCGGCGACGGAGGCCGACCGCGCCGATCTCGAGCGCCTTGTCCGCGCGACCCGCCTCGTCACGAAGATCCGGCACGTCTCGCCGGACGACGCGCGGGCGCGTTTCTCGACGTGGTGGAAGTCCCTCGGGCCGGCGGCCCGGTCGCTTCCGGGAAACCCGTTCCCGGCCTCGATCGAGATGGAGCTCGACCCCGCGGCCGTATCGTCCGAGGCGCTCCCGCCCTTCCTCAGGCTCCTCGCCGCGCACCGCGCCGCCGAGGAAGTGCAGTTCGACGTCGAATGGATCCGGCGCCTTCGCGGCGCCGTCGCTCTCACGCGGCTGACGGGACTCGTCCTCGCGGTTCTCCTCACGCTCGGAGCGGCGTTCACGATCGCGAACGTCGTCCGGCTCACGATCCTGCTCCACCGGGACGAGATCCAGATCCTGCGGCTCGTCGGCGCGCCCGAGCTGCTCATCCGCGGCCCGTTCCTGCTCGGCGGGCTCGTGCAGGGATTCCTCGGCGCCCTCGTCGCGCTCCTCGTCCTGTGGGTCGTCACGCGTGCGATCCTCGCGTGGGTCGCCGCGACGAAGAACGCGCTCCTCGGCGTCTTCGCGGTGCGCTTCCTGCCCGCCTCCACGTGCCTGATGCTCGTCGGGTTCGGCCTCGCGGCGGGGCTGCTCGGAGGATTGCTCGCGGTGCGGCGCCGGAACCTCGCAGGCTGAGCCTACGGCTGGAGTGCGGGCGCAGAATTGCCGTGGATCTGGATCGCCCCTGGCGGAGGGACCATGTGCCGAAACATCAAGACGCTCTTCAACTTCGAGCCTCCGGCCACCGAGGAGGAGATCCGGGCATCTTCCCTGCAATTCGTGAGGAAGCTCAGCGGATTCACGAAGCCTTCGAAGGCGAATGAAGCGGCGTTCGACCGCGCGGTCGATCAGGTGGCCGAGGCCGCGCGCACTCTCATCTCATCGCTGATCACGACGGCGGACCCGAGGGACCGTGAGGTCGAGGTCCGAAGAGCGCGGGCAAAAGCGGCCGCGCGATTCGGTCAGGTCGGGTAGGGCCGGCTTAGATCGCTACGCCCCGCCGTGGCCGGCGAGGATCGCCTCGGGCTCCTCGGGAGGCAAGGGATCGGGCGTCCGGTCGCCAAGGAGAGCGGCCCACGGCGCGAAGCGCTCGAAGCGTTCGGTGACGACCTTGATCGTCGCGGTGAGCGGGACCGCGAGGATAGCCCCCGGGACGCCCCACAGGATGCCCCAGAAGAGGAACGCGAAGAGAACCGCAAGCGGGTGGAGCCGCACGCGGCTGCCCACGATGAAGGGCGTCAGGACGTTTCCTTCGAGGAACTGCACGACCGCATAGAAGACGAGGACCTTCGCGGGCAGCGTCGCGTCGTTCGAGGCCAGGAGCGAGATGACGAAGGCGGGCGTCGTCGAGAAGATGACGCCGACGTAGGGCACGAGCACGCACATGCCCGCGAGGGGGCCGAGGACGTAGCCGTACGGCACCCTGAGGACGAGGAGGCCGGCGGTCGTGATGCACGCCGTGATGAGGACGACGAAGAGCTCGCCGAGGACGTATCCGGAGAGCACGCGCGCGACCCCGACGGCGAAATCCTGGGCGGCGCGGCCGCCCTTGATGCGCAGGATCTTCGCCACGGCCCCGCCGTATTTCTCGCGGTCCTTGAGCATGAAAAACGAGAGCATCGGGACCGCGGCCGTATAGAGAAGGAGCGAGACCAGCGTCCGGACCTGGACGGCGACCTTCGAGAGAGAGTCGAACGCGTCCGACTCGAGGCGCACGGAGCGCGTGCTTCGATCGGCCTCGGGAAGCAGCAGCCGCGTACGTTCCTCGAGCTGCGCGAACACGCCCTGCGCCTTCGCCGTGAAAATCCGGATGCGCGTCTCGTACATCGGGAGGTCACGCGTGAAGGCCTCGATCTGCGACATCGCGTTGACGACGAAGAAGACGACGAGGGCCGAGAGAAGAAGGATGACCGAGAGAACGGCCAGAGAGCGCGGAAAGCGCAGCCGCTCGAGGAGCGTCACGAACGGCTGGAGCGCGAACGACAGAAAAAGGGCGAAGAAGAACATGACGAACAGGACTTTTCCCGCCCAGAGAAGTCCGACGACGGCGGCGGTTGCGAGCACGACGAGCGCCCGCGAGCGGAACACGCCGCTTCCGCCGGGATTCGGCCCCGTCGAGAACGTTCCGGTGGAGAAGAGTCCCGAGTTCGAATCCACGGCGGCGTCAGTCTAACGCCGCCGTGGCGGACACAGGAATCAGGGGAACGTGACGGTCACGACGGCGCGGCGATTGCGCGTCGCGTCGGCCGAGTCGGCGTCTCCCTTGACCTCGGTCGCGATCCGCGAGCCGTCGATGCCGTGCCGTTTCATGAGGTAGTCGCGGGCCGCCTCGGCGCGGGCCTTCGCGAGCGCCGCGTGATCGCCGCCCTTCTCCTTCGCGTCGGTGGACGCCGAGACCGTGCACGTGGCGGCCAGGTTGTTCTTGAGGCGCAGGGCGACGCCGTCGAGGATGGCCTTCGCGATGTTCGTGAGGCGGCTCTTCGCGGCGTCGTAGAGGATCTCGTCCGTGGTCGAGGTCGATGGGCGCGGGGCGGGAGCCGTCACGACCGCCGGTTCGGCCATGGGGGCCATGACGGGAGCGGGAGGAGGCGGGACGGGCTCGGTCGCGGGCGGCGGCTCGGCCTCCCGGGGCAACGCGGCGCGCGGCCGTTCCCTGACGACGGGCGGCGGAAGGTACGCGACCTGCACGAGGCCGCCGATGCTCGAGGGGTTGCTGCCGTACTTCGTCCAGCGGTCGATGTTCACGCGCACGGCGCCGGAGGCCGTGAACCCCGAGTTGCCGAACGCGAACCGGCCTCCGAGCGTGATCTCGGAGAAATCCGGCGGCTGCGTGTCGCCGCCGTCGTAGTGGACCCGGTTCAGCTCGCCGATCGCCTTGAAGATGTTCGGAATCACGGGCACTGCGACGGCGACCGTCGACGTCCACGTGTTCGAGATGTCGTAGCCCGTTTCCCCGACGTTGGGGAACGAGGTGGGAGTGCCGAGCTTCCCGTTGAGCTGATAGGCCGACTGGAAGGTGACCCATCCGACGTTGAACGAGAGGCCGAGGTCGTAGTCCGCGCGATACGTGCCGAGCGCGTTGACGTCGTTCTTGGATTGCGTCGGAAACGCGATGCCGCCGAAGAGGGCGACGAGCACGGGGTCCTGCGTATTGAGGAGGATCTTCGTGCCGATACGGACCTTGTCCATTTCGGAGTGCGTGAAGCCGCCGGAGCGGTAGTGGCCGTTCACGATGCCCTGCCAGTTGAAGCTGGACGCGCTGTAACGGTTGGAGCCGGTGCTCAGCGAGGCCTCCCATCGGGAGAGGAGACCGTACGCGACGGAACCGCCGAACCGCTGGACGTCGTAGCGAAGGGGATCGTCCGAAAGCGTGGCCGCAAAGGGAACGGACGCCGCCGTCCGATTCCACAGTCCCCAGGACAGGCCGAGGGAAAAGCGTCCCTGCGGCAGCATCTCGGCGTTCGTCACCTGGAAAAGCCCCGTCTCGCCGGAGATCGAGGGAGACATCTGCGCGGCGAGGGGAGTCGCGAAGGGAGTCGCGAGGACCAGGCACGCGATCGCGCCGAGGAGGAGTCGGGTCCGCATCCGTCGCATCGAATCTCCTTTGGTCCGCCGGGCCGCGGGGGGCTCCTGCCGGCCTGTGCGGGAAAGTGCCTCGAGTCGTTGTCCAAAAAAGGCAGAAATCGCTGTCAGATTCTAGCGCGCCTCCCGCCCGGAGGCAAACGATTTCAAGGAGTTACGTCAAAGGAGGGGGTTCATCTTCTCGCGGAACCCGCGCGCGGCCGCGGCGCCCCGGAGCTTCTCGATGGTCTCCTCGAGCGTCCGGATCAGGTCGCGCACGACTTCGAGTCCGCGCCCGCGGTCGAGCTCCTGGAGAGCCGTTCGGTAAGAACGGTCGATCGTCGCGTCTCCCGGCGCGCCCGCCGCCGCTTCGGCTTCCTGCTTCACCTTCGTGCAGAGGATCTGGAGGCTGCGCTTTTCGTCGCCTTGCGAGAGGGCCTGGAAGGCTCCGCTGTGAGTCGAGACGTTCGGGATCGACCGGCCGGTGAGCGGCGGAATCGCCGGCGACGAGATCGGGGCCCGCGGTTCCGGAGCGGCTCGAGCCGCCGCGCGGGGTTTGCCGATCGAGACGAGCTCAGCCGTCACGAGTCCGTAGAGCGTCTTGGCGATGTCGAACGCGGAGATCTTCAGGACCCGCGCGATCTCCTCGATCGAGCGCTGGCCATCGGCCTTCGTGACGACCCTCCATTCGAGAGGCGTCAGCGTGATCGGCCCGTTCGCGCCTTCACGGGACACGAGCACCGGAACCGAGTCGGTTCCGGGAATCTTGCGCGACAGGATCTTCCATTCGTCGCTCCGCCGGGCCGCCTCGAGGAGCAGATTCGTGTTCGAACGACTGATCGTGCGGGCCTCGCTCTCGACGCCGGGCGAGAACTGGAACGTGCCCTGGTTCCACAGAGCGAGCGCGTAGATCGCGTCCTCGCCTTCGACCTCGCCGAGCTT
>DASVJU010000184.1:0-3010 GCA_036385755.1 Thermoanaerobaculia bacterium | reverse complement strand
GCGTCCGGTGAGCTACTCTTCTGGGCGTGAACTTCGTCGAGAACCTCGTAGACGGACATCGACTCCTCCCCGTCCTCCTCCAGGATCTCGAATCCGCGACGAGATCCATCCATGTCGCCATCTTTCTCTTCTTCGACGACCCGATCGGCGAGAAGATCTCGGGCATCCTCGAGGCGAAAGCGCGCGCGGGTATCGCCGTCCGTGTCCTCCTCAACGTTGAGAAGACCGACATGGGGGACCCCTTCGGGACCGGCGAGAAGGAGATGATGAAGGAGGATCCGAGCTTCGCTCGTGATCCCACCGACGTCTCGAAGATGCGCCAGCGCCTCTCGGACGCCGGCGTCGCCGTTGTGGAT
Source organism: Thermoanaerobaculia bacterium (assembly GCA_036385755.1). Lineage (GTDB taxonomy): Bacteria > Acidobacteriota > Thermoanaerobaculia > UBA5066 > UBA5066 > Fen-183. The sequence continues at coordinate 2,654 of DASVJU010000184.1, read as the reverse complement.
ACTGAGCTCGATTACGGCAAGATCGTCGAGACGGGAGAGCCCGAGCTCGACACGCTCGCGACCGAGATAAGGGAGTCCGTGAAGGTCAACGCCCTCCACGTCGATCACCGCAAGATAGTGACCATCGACAGCCGCGTAGCGTACTGCGGCTCCGCGAACTTCGGGGCGCAGTACCTGTACCACGTGCCCTTCGATCCGGAGAAGGACGCCCACGACGAGGCGACTGCCGCGCGGGAAGAGTGCCGAGCGGAGCCCTGGTGGAAGTGGCACGACGGCCTCGTTCGGTTCGAGGGACCGATCGTCTGCGACCTGGACCGGGTCTTCCGTGAGCGCTGGCGGCTCGGCGGCGGCGCGGACTTCCGGCCCCTCGACGCAGTGACCCCGGCAGCGCCGCGCGGCGTGCGCGTCTCGTCGGCGCGCGTGATCAAGAATGAACCGAGCTCGCGAACCAACGAAATCCGCGAGACCTTCCGCGACCGCATCCTGGCGGCGGAACACTCGATCTTCATCGAGAACCCCTTCCTTTACCACCCGGCGATCGTGGAGACGCTCCTCGTGGCCAAGCGGGACCGCCCCCTCCTCGAGGTGACGCTCATCGTCCCTGCGGGCACGTGGACCCCGACCGAGTTGACGTACGACGCGCAACAGCACCACTACGCGGCGTACATCGACGCCGGGATGGAGGTCTTCGAGTACCAGAACCACTTCAGCCACCTGAAGCTCGCGACGTTCGATCTGCGGTGGGTCATCGTCGGCTCCGCTAACCTGAATTTCAGAAGTCTCGAGGACGACAGGGACTTCGAGGCCTGTGTCCTCATCGAGAGCGAGGAGCTTGCTCGGGGCATCGATCGTGACGTTCGCGTCGAAGACATTCGCTGGTCAAAGCGCATCGCGGCCGAGGATGTTCACGGTGCATCCTTGCATGCGCTGCGCGTTCGTTCGCGGGGGCCTCGCACGTTAATGATGATCGCGGCGCGAGAACTGTAAGACCACGGCCTCGGAGGTTACTTCGGGACCGTGGCACTCATCGCAGAAGCTCCTCGCGGGACTCGCTGTAGCGGCGAGGGAATCTGCGAGACTTCTCCCGTGAACATCGCCGACACGATCGGCGATGCCAGGCGCGCCTTCGAGATCGCCGGTCGCGGCTGCCTCGTCCGGCTCGGAGAGGACGAGCCGCGCTACGCGACCGTAGCGGAGATTGCCGCTCGGCTCGAGCCGCACCCGGACGCCCTGATGCTGCTTACGGCGGTCAGCGAAGCGGTCGAACTGTACGACCCGTCGCGGGAAGCCGCGATCCTCCTGGAGGTGGCCAGCGGCTATCAGGTGTTGATCCTGAGCCCCGAGTGGGCGGGCTTACGTTCGAAGGGTACGGCTCCTTTTCTAGGGCTTAAGGCACGCCGAGCACGGCGGTCAGCGCCCCTTGAGTGCCTTGATGACCTCGACTTGTCGGGATTTGTAGGGGCGCAATGGGAATTGCCGGGGGCCTGTGGAGCGTGAAACCGGCGCCATTCTGTCTCTTTCTCGGTAGGGCCGAGGTATTTTGACCCGACCCCGTAGACAGGCATTCTGGCCCGCGGGGGCCCTTCATGCACTTTTCCCGACCGCCGCGTGACGGCAGTTCTCCAGCCGTGCTGCCCGCCCTCCTACGCGCCTCGCACCTTCTCGGGCTCGCTTTAGGGTCGGCCCTCGGTCGGCTGCGGGAATCGGGGGCGACGGCCGCACGGCTATTCGAGAGGGCCGAAGAGAGCGCTCTGCTTCTCAGAATGACGCGCGAAGCTGCCGCGATCCTCGGGGCCCGCTGGGACAAGGTACCCGAGCGCCAGCGCCCGCACTACCCACCCGAGCAGCGCTTCCGAATCCTGCGTGTCCGGAGTTTCCTCGGCCTGTCGCAACGCGAGACGGCGGCGATGTTTCGCGTGTCGGTCGAGACGATCGCTCGGTGGGAGATGGAGGCGATGAGTCCCGGCGGGGAGTGTCCACGTCCCCTGATTGCACCGAATCCTCCCGTCCGGCGCTTCGCCGACGTCGTCAGGGCCGTGGTCAAGACGATGGAGCTGGCCGGCTTCGGAGGGAATGACCTGATCGCCCGGACGCTGGCGCGAGCAGGCTGGAAGCTGTCGGCGCGGACTGTGGGACGGATCCGCAGGGAGCGCTGGCCACTGCCCCGCCCGCCGGAAGCGGCCTCGACGGTCCCTCGAGCCGTGAGGGCAAAGTACCCCAACCACATCTGGATGGTGGATCTGACGGACGTGAAGGGTCTCTTCGGGATCGTGACCTTCAAGGTCGCGGTCGTCTTCGATGCCTTCTCGCGGATGCCGCTCTCGGCCAGAGTGTTCTCTAAGGAGGCTTCCGCCCTTGGGATCGCTCGGTTCGTGGCGCGTGCAACGAAGAGGCATGGCCAGCCGGCGCACTTCGTCTCGGATCATGCTCGCTGCTTCACGGGCCAGGTCTTTCGCCACAAGCTCCGAAGCCTCGGGGTGAAGCAGCGCTTCGGGGCCGTCGGGAAGAAGGGCTCAATCGCCCTAATCGAACGGCTGTGGAGGACGCTGAAGGACACGCTCGGTTTGCGCCTGCTGCGGCCGTTGGCGGCGGAAGACTTGATGGAGAAGGTCGAGCTGGGCCTGCTGCACTATGCCCACTTCCGCCCCCATCAG
>DASVJU010000183.1:0-6469 GCA_036385755.1 Thermoanaerobaculia bacterium | reverse complement strand
GCCGTCTTGCCCAGCTCGGGCCATGAGACGGAGAGGATGTTGCCGACGAGCATCTCCTTGAGGTGCTCGGTCTCACGCGTCGCCTTCGACATGACGAGGACGGCGAGCGCCGCCGAGACGGCATACGCGATCCCGATGATCGCCTCCTGCGGAATGCGGGTCTTGCGGTGGGTCTTCGTGAACGCGAAGATCGCGGCCCCGAAAAGCGTGAAGGCGAGCGAGAACGCGTACGCGCCGTTCGAGTGCATCTCGTAACCGGCGAGATAGCCCACCGTCCCCCCGAACGCCGCGATCTGTGCGAGCGAGAGGTCCACGAAGATGACCCCGCGCTCGACCACATGGACGCCGAGGTAGGAGTGAATTCCTGTCAGGATGAGGCTCGCGACGAACGCGGGCAGGAGGATCTCGAAGACGGTCACTTCTTCTTCTCCAGAGCGCTCTTCTCCAGAGCGGAAGCGATCTTCTCGACGTCGACGTCGAAGAGCGAGAGGTAGTCCTTCGCAGCCGGCTCCCCGCCCACGGACGGCGGGATCACGACGACGGTCGCGCTCGTCTTCGACGCCACGAAATCGGGATCTTTCCGGTCGAAGTAGACCTCCATGAGGATGATCGGTACCTTCTGCTCCCGCATGAGGTTGATGATCTCGAGCTTGTGCTGCGGCGTCGGCGGGATGCCGGGCTTCGGCTCGAGGAACCCGACGACGTCCAGAGCAAACGCCTTCGCGAAGTTCGGCCAGGAGCTGTGGTACGTCACGATCTTCGTGCCCTTGAAGGGCACGAGACGCGCCGCCCACCGCGCCTCCGCGGTCTTCAGCTTGGCCTCGAAGTCCGCGAGGTTCCTGGCGTAGGTGGCCGCGCCGCCCGGGTCGAGCGTCGTGAGCTTGGCCGCGATCGCGCGCGCAATCACGCGCCCGTTGTTCGGGTCGAGCCAGTAATGCGGGTTCCCGTAAGGGTGGACGTCGCCCATCGCACGCGTGACCAGTCCCGTGGGCCTGTCGAGAATGTCGCATCCGACGGAGGCGTCGAGGTAGCCCGGGCCGGTCGGGCGGATCTTCTCGTTTCGCGCCTGGTCGAGGAGCGGCGGGAGGTAGCCGATCTCGAGCTCCAGGCCCGCGACGATCAGCACGTCGGCGTCGTGCAGCTTCAGGATGAAGGACGGCTTCGGCTCGACGAAGTGCGGGTCCTGGTAGCCCTTCGCGATCGACTCGGCCTCGACGCGGTCGCCGCCGACCGTCGCCGCGAGCGACGCGAAGTCCGACAGCGTCGTGACGACCTTCAGCTTCGCCGCCTCGGCGGAAGAAGAGAATCCGATGAGTAAGAGAGAGCAGACCGAGAGAGAGAGATTTCTTAGAAGGTGCCCGCCGCAGGCCGGGAGGACCTCTCTCGCGGGCTGCGGCCGCGCGGCTGCACCGCCCCCTCTTACCCTTCTAAGAAATTCTTCTTCTTTTCTTTTCTTCATGTTCTTCCTCTCTCAGAAGGGGTGCGCGCCGTGCGCCCCGATGACGAACTGGAGCTGGACGAGGAGCTCGGTGGCAGTCACCGGGCCCGTGGGCTGGTCGTAACGGTTGCGGCGGAGCTGGGCTCGGAGCTGTGAGAACTCCGACGGCCAGACCGTCAGGATCGCCGAGTCGCCGCGGTCGTGGAGAGCAGCGTCGGCCGCGTGGTCCGACTCGTCGTGCCGGTAGCCGGCGTACCAACGCCGCCCGAGCTGGTACTGGCCGAGGAGGTACCAGCCGTCGGCGCGGACCGTCGTCCCCGAGGCCATCTCGCGCTCGGAGTGCATCCATTCGCCGCGCACGAAAATCGAACGGTAGAGCCCCTGCTGGAGTGGCTTCCAGCGGAACGTCACGTCAGCACCCGCCAGCGTCGTGTGAAATCCGGGCCCCTCGACGCCGCTCCCGCGCGTCCACGAGCCCCCGAGCTCGATGTTCGTCGCCTCCGAGAGGTCGCGGTAGGACTTGAGGTGGAAGAGCGGCTCGACGTCGTTGCGGGTCTGCGCCTCGAAGAGATTCGTCGACGTGCCGCGGAGAAGCTGCGCGGTCGCCTCGAGGAAGATCTCGGACGGCATCGGGATCAGGCGCGAGACCGAGATCCCGGAGTCCTCGATCCCGTCCTCGCTACCGAGGAGGTTCGAGACGACGAGGGGCGTGTCCGCGTACTGACGCACGTGCGGATGTTCGGTGTTCACCTTCCCGAACGCGGCCTTCATCTTGCCGACCTTCACGAGGAAGTCGCCGGGAACCGTGAGGAACGTGATGGTCCCTTCCTCGATCCCGACGTCGCCAGTCTGGCTCCCGAACGTGATGAAGAAGTCCGCGCGGGCGTAGGGATCGACGATTGCCTGAAGGCCGACCTCGGATTCCTTGAGCTGGAGGCTCGGCTGGTTGTCGACGGGGTTGTGCCCGGCGAAGCCGAGGAAATTGCCGATGACCGACATGTTGGGGTTGAAGACGTTGCCCGTTTGGGCCGTCTGCGCCGAGGCACGTACCGCCCCGAGAAGAACAAAGAGCAGGAAAAGTGAACTCTTCCACGCAGAGTTTCGAAGATGCACGTTCTGAACCCTCCCATGGTTCTGAAAGCGGGAGGCCGAAGGCCTCCCGGCGATGGACGACGCGCGAGAACGTCTACGCGGTCGCGGGAGGAGAACGGCCGGGAAGCTCCGGGAGCACGCGCGCGGGAGCCCGCCGCTCGACGCGAGTCTCGTGAAGCGCGCAGAGGACGGGGGGCACGAGAAAGACGGGCGCGGAAACCGGCGGCGTCAGGTTCGAGACGGCGCAGGACGCGCACGCGTGCTCGCGCTCGGGAACGAACGGCGCGTGGTTCGGGTGGTCGGGGGCGAACAGCTGCGTGCCGTGCGAAAGCGCCTCGATGCCGTCGACGTGCCCGAACGACCCGCCCAGCGCCAGCGGCGCGAGCAGGACGAGCAGGGCGGTGCGGGCGAACGAACCTCTCACGGCGCGGAAGTTTACGCTCCCCGCCGTTTCGGGCTTATTTCGTGGGCGTCATCCCGAGGGTGCTGCCGTCGCCCGTGCCCTGCCCAGGCACCGCGCCGTCGTTCACAACGCCGTACACGAGGAAGTTCGCGAATCCCGAGGTCCGGTGCACCCGCAGGAATCCATTCCGGACTCCGAATGAGTTGAGAATCGAGTTCACCTGCTTCCAGGCCAGGTTGCGGTACCCGAGGTTGAACGGTCCCAGGGTGCCCGCCATCGTTCCCGCATCGGCGTCGAAGACGTCCACGAACAGGATGAGTGGATCCTGGCCGTCGGACGGCCCCGCACCAAAAAATTGCGGCACCTCCGTCAAACCGAGATTGGACCTCGAGAGACCGTCCTGCTTCAGGCCGTAGACCCACGCCTCCGTCGCGGCTCCACGTTCGAAGGGAACGGCGAAGGCGAACGTCCCGAAGCTGCCCCCCCCCGGCGCGGGCGTCGTCGTGCGCCCGCCCGCGACGTATGACGCCGCAGCGCCCGACGGAGTCTGGATCGCGACCGATCCCCCCGCGTCGCCGCCGGGCGGTCCGACGATTGCGGAGACGACGTGCGGAATGAAGCGCTGCTCGCCGGGCTGAAGCGTCACCGACGTCGACGCAAAAAAAAGGCCCCCGGGACTCGCTCCAAGCGACTCCTGATAGGCGAGCAGCAGCGTGAGCGGAACATTTTCGCGGTTCGTCAGAACGACCTCCGTCGAAAAGGCCGAGGTCTCCACGGCGACTGAAAGCGTCTGTCGAGCCGTCCTTGGAGGGTTCACGGCCCACGGTGGCAGGAAGGACCCGTCGCTCGTCACGTTGTCGTTCACGACCCCGTAGGCGTAGAACGGATCCGTCCCCGCGACGCGCTCGACGGTCACCCATCCGTTCGTGTAGCCGACGGACGCCAGCGCGCGGTTGAGCTGCGTCCACTGCCCGGGCGCGAGCGTCACGTCGGGCAGCGTTGCGCTCCGCCCGTCACCCGCGGCGCCGCTGAAGGCCATCACGCGAAGCGTCACGGGAGTGCCCGTCACGGGGTCGCCCGCGTTCAGGAGCCCGACGTTGCTCCGGAACGCCGTGTCCTCGCGCAAGCCGTAGAGCGCGGCCGGAGTCTCGAGCGTTTCGTTCGGAGACAGCGCCGGGTAGGACAGGCCCGCGCGGCCTGACGGCAGGACCGCGAGCGTCCGGACGGACGCGAACGCCGCGTCGCCGGAGAGGAGACCGGAATACGCGAGGCGCAGCGTCCCGCCCTGGTCGCCGAGCGGGACGAAAAGACCGTTCTGGCGCAGCCACTGCAGCGCGTCCGTGAAGACGAGCTGCCGGCCCGCGGGCACCGTCGTCGTGAACGACCCGCTGCCGGTCGAGCCGAGCGCGCTAGCCGCCGTGAACGTGACGGCGACCGACGCGTCCGTCGTCCCGCGGTTCCCCAGTGTGAGCTCCGAGACGAAGCGCTCGCCGTTGGCGCCGGCAACGTCGACGACGACGGGCACCGTCAGGACGGACAGCGCCCCGTCCGCGTCCACGAGCCGGTACAGCGTGCCGGAGTTGCCGTCCACGGCGTAGACCTCGCCGGTGTCGCCCTCTCCGAAGCTCGTGATGCCGTAGCCGGGCTTCAGGAGCTCCTGCGTTTCCCAGCCGGATGCGCCGTTGCGCAGGCCCCACACCCGCCCGCTGCAGTAGTCCGCGTAGAAGTAAATCCCTGAAAGCCGCGCGAAGTCGCGCCCGCGATAGACGAAGCCTCCCGTGATCGAGCAGTTGCCGCCGACGTGTCCGTATTCCGCGACGGGAGGCGTGATGCCCGCGAAGCTGCAGCCCGTGGCCGGGTTGAAGCAGTGGTTTCCTTCCGTGAGCCGCCACCCGTAGTTCGCGCCGCCGGCGCCACCCACGGGCTGGAAGTCGACCTCCTCCCAGGCGTCCTGTCCCACGTCGCCGATGAAGAGATCGCCCGACTTGCGGTCGAACGAGAACCGCCACGGGTTGCGCAAACCGTACGCCCAGATCTCGGGGCGAGCCGTCGAAGAGCCCGCGAATGGGTTGGAAGGCGGGATGCCGTACGGCGAGACCGAACCAAGCACATCAATTCTAAGAATCTTCCCGAGCAGACTTCCGAGATTCTGGCCGTTGTTGTTCGGATCTCCCGCCGAGCCGCCGTCGCCCATTCCGACGTACAGATACCCGTCGGGCCCGAACGCGAGCTGGCCGCCGTTGTGGTTCGCAAACGGCTGCGTGATCTTCAGAATGACACTCTCGCTGTTGACCGAATTCGCGATGTCCGGATCATTCGACACGGAGAACCTCGAGATCGTCGTGTCGCCGTTGACGTCGGTGTAGTCCACGAAGAACCACGCATCCGGCCCCACGGGACCGATTCGCGGCAGGAACACGATCGAGAGAAGCCCGCGCTCGCCGCAGCAGCTCACCCGCGACGAGATGTCGAGGAACGGAGTCGAGAGAGTCACGCCGTCTCTCACGATCTTCACGCGCCCGCCCTGCTCGACGACGAAGAGGCGGCCCGAGCCGTCCCGCGCGGACGTCACCTGCGTCGGGCTCGAGAACCCGGTCGCGATGGGGTTCAGCGCGATGCGCGGCCACGGCGGGGCGGCGAGCGCCGCGGCGAGGAGCAACGGGACCATGAGCCCTCCCGAGGCGTAGTGTCCGGAGGCCGGCCCGCCCTACGCGTAGTGTTTGAGCGCTGCCGCCTCGTCGTCGAACACCTCGAAGACGGGGAGGAGCTGCGCAAGGTGCAGGCTCTTGCGGACTCGCTCGTGCAGGTTCAGGAGCTTCAGCTTCGCGCCGAAGCGCTCGCTGATCTTCAGGCTTGCCACGAGCTCGCCCGTGCCCGCGCTGTCGATCGTCGTCACCTCGGAGAGATTGAGGAGGATCTTCTTCCACCCCTCGGCGAGGAGCTCGTTCACGACGTTGCGGAGGATCTCATCGCCGACTCCGGCGAGAAGCCTCCCGGAGAGATCGACGATCACGACGTCCTTCGATTTGCGGACTTCCACGTGCATCAGGCCGATCGTACCGCGAACCCGCTCGAGCCGTGAAGCTGGCAGAATCGCGGCCTCATGAGCTCCTCGACTCTCCACGAAGGCCTCGAGGCCCTGCGCGACGACCGCGCCCGCGAGCCCGCCGCTGCCGCCGCCGTTTCACGCCTCGCGTCCGAATTCGGAACTCCGCTCTACGTCTACGACCGCGCCACGATCGTTTCGCAGTTTCGCTCTTTCCACGAGGCGTTTGCGTCGCGCTTCCCGAAACTCCGCGTCCACTACGCCCTCAAGGCCAACGGGAACGGTGCCCTTCTCGCGGTGCTGCGCGCCCTGGGCGCGGCGCCCGAGGTCGTCTCGCTCGGCGAGATCCTGACGGCGCTCCGCACGGGCTGGGGAGGCGACGAGATTCTCTTCACGAGCTCCTCGAAGGGGCCCGAGGAGATCGCGAAGGCGGTCGAGATCGGGGCCGTCCTGAACGTCGACTCGCGCGACGAGCTCGAGCAGGCGGCGG
>DASVJU010000182.1:0-5032 GCA_036385755.1 Thermoanaerobaculia bacterium | reverse complement strand
CGACCCAGTCCGGCGTCGTCACGATCCGCGTGGCCTCGGGACGTCGCACGGCGTCGTCGCTCGCGAACCGGCGGACGAGATCTCCCTTCGCGTCGAGGATCTCGAGGACGACCGGGCCCGGCGCCGCGGTCTTCAGGACGTAGTCGAGGACCGCGCCGCTCTTCGGGTTCTCTCCCATCGGCTCGTCCTTCGGCTCGGGCGTGCCCTGGAACGGCGCCGGGTGCAGGCGCACGGCCTCGCGCGGCGCGAAGAGGAAGACCTCCTCGGCCGCGACCTTCGAATCGAGCTGGCGGAGCGGCGAAAGGTCGTCCAGCACCCAGAACGACCGGCCGTGCGTCGCGACGACGAGGTCTCCGTGCTTCGCGTCGATGTCGCGAATCGAGCAGTTCGGCAGGTTCAACTGGAGCGGCTGCCAGTTCTCGCCGTCGTCGAAGGAGACGAAGACGCCCGTTTCCGTCCCGGCATAGAGAAGTCCGCGCCGGACGAGGTCTTCCCTCACGACGTTGACGAAACTCCCGGCGGGGATCCCTTTCGTGACCGCCGTCCAGTTCTTCCCCCCGTCGCGCGTGCGGTAGATGTAGGGGTCGACGTCGTCGATCCGATGCCGGTCGACCGCCGCGTAGACGGTGTTCGCGTCGAAGTGCGAGGCCTCGAGAATTCCGACCTTCGACCAGGGCGTGAGCGCCTTCGGCGTGACGTTCTCCCAGTGCACGCCGTCGTCCTTCGTGAGCCAGACGAGGCCGTCGTCCGTGCCGCACCAGATCCGCCCGGCTTCGAGCGGCGAAGGCGCGATCGCGTAGATCACGCCCCGGCGCGGGCCCTTCGCCTCCGAATCCTCGGCCGTGACGGCGTCGAGGTTCGGCGGGATGCCCGCGTTCTCGCGCGTGAGGTCGGGGCTCGCCTTCGCCCAGTGGAGGCCGCCGTCCGCCGTCTTCCAGAGGAACTGGTTCCCGAAGTACACCGCCTTCGGGTCGCGCGGCGAGATCGCGAGGGGCAGCGTCCACTCGCCGCGGTACTCGCCCGGGATCGCGAGCGTGGGATCGACGTCCTGGTCCTGCAGCGTCTTCCAGTGGAAGCGCCCGACGGATCCGCCCCAGACGACGTCGGGGTCGGCGGGATCCGGCACGAGGTATCCGTTCTCGCCCCCCGCGGCGATGTCTCTCCAGTCACGCTGCGTGATCGAGCGGTAGTCCGTGCGCGAGGGCGTCGCCGCGGCGCCGCTGTCCTGCTGCGCGCCGTAGATCCAGTACGGGAACCTCTCGTCGGTCGCGACATGGTAGAACTGCGCGGTCGGCTGGTTGTACCAGGAGCTCCACGTCCGTCCGCCGTCCACCGTCACGACCGTCCCCTGATCGCTCGCGAGGACCATGCGGCGCGCGTCGGCCGGGTCGATCCAGAGCCGGTGGTAGTCGTCGCCCCCCGGCGCGCCCTTCCACGGCAGAAACGTCTTCCCGCCGTCCGTCGAGCGGTAGATCGCCGTGTTACAGGCGTAGACGATGCCCGGATTCTTCGGGTCGACGGTCACGCCGGCGAAGTACCAGCCCCGGCCCCAGATCCGCGGGTCGGAGCTGGTCTTCCGGAAGCTCAGGCCGGCGTCCTCGGAGACGAAAAGGCCGCCCTCCTTCGCGTCCGCCATCACGTAGACGCGTCGCGGCTCGGACGGCGCGAACGCGATGCGGACGCGCCCGGGCTTCTCGGACGGCAGGCCGTTCGTGACCTGCTTCCACGTGTCGCCGCCGTCCTCCGAGCGCCAGAGTCCGCTGCCGGGTCCGTTCGAGGGCGGGTAGACGTTCCAGGGCGGCCGCCGCGTCTGCCAGAGCGCGGCCAGGATCGTGCGGCTGTTGCCCGGCTGGAACGCGAGGTCGATCGCGCCCGTGTTCTCGTCCTTGAAGAGGACGCGCGTCCAGCTCTTGCCGCCGTCCTTCGATCGGAAGACGCCGCGCTCCGCGTTCGGCCCGTAGGCGTGTCCGAGCGCGGCAACGAACACGAGGTTCGGGTCGCGCGGATCCACGAGGATCCGGCCGATCTGGCGCGTGTCCATGAGGCCGATTCGCGTCCACGTGTTCCCGCCGTCCGCCGACCTGTACACGCCGTTGCCGTACGAGATGTTCGAGCGCATGTCCGCTTCGCCCGAGCCTACGTAGAGGACGTTCGGGTCGGAGGGCGCGACCTCGACCGCGCCGATCGACGCGACGGGCTGCGCGTCGAAGATCGGCTCCCACGTGCGGCCGGCGTTGTCCGTGCGCCAGACGCCGCCGCCGACGGAGCCGAAGTAGAAGCGGTCCGGCTCGCCGGGAACGCCGGTGGCCGTCACCGCGCGTCCGCCGCGGAACGGTCCGACGAGGCGCCAGCGCATGCCGGAAAAGAGGCTCGGGTCGATCGTCTGGGCGGACAGCCCGGGAGCCATTGCGGCGAAGGCGAGAACGAGGAGGAGGGCGCGTCTCATGGCGGAGAGTCTGCCTCATCCGCGGCGCCGCCGGGAGCATGCCAGAATCCATGCCCTGCGATTGAATTTTCCCTGAGGGGGTCCCCATGCGCGTGAATCTCGCCGCCGTCGCCCTGTCCCTCGCGCTGTCTCACACCGCCTCGTCCGCAGCGCCCGCAGCTTCCATGGCCGCGCCGGGCGGGCCGTCGAAGATGCTCACGGACCCCGCGCTCTCGAAAGAGCGCATCGCGTTCGTCTACGGGAACGACGTCTGGACCTGCCGGCTGGACGGCAGCTCTGTCCAGCGCATCACGTCGGGCCCCGGCGTGAAGATGCGCCCCGCCTTCAGCCCCGACGGCTTGCTCCTCGCCTTCAGCGCCGAGCTGGACGGCAACCTCGACGCCTATGTCGTCCCGGCGGCGGGTGGCGTGCCGAAGCGCCTCACATGGCACCCGGGCCGCGACGTCGTGACGGGCTTCACGCCCGACGGCAAGTCCGTCCTCTTCACGTCGCCGCGCGCCGCCTCCAACAACCGCCACGCGCAGCTCTACACCGTGCCCGTCGAGGGAGGCCCCGAGACGGCGCTCGCGATCCCCTACGCGAGCCGCGCCGCGTACTCCCCGGACGGCAGGACGATCGCCTACAACCCGAACAACCCGGCGCACCTGCAGTGGAAGCGCTATCGCGGCGGCCTCGTCTCGAAGGTGTGGCTCTTCGACGTCGCCTCGAACGCGCTCGACCGCGTGCCGCAGCCCGCGACCCGCTGCAACGACGCCGACCCGATGTGGCTCGGCGGGACGCTCTGTTTCCGCTCGGACCGCGACGGCGAGTTCAACCTCTACGCGTACGACGCCGCGTCGAAGGCCGTGACGCGCCTGACCGACCACAAGGACTTTCCCGTCCTCAACGCGGCCGCGGCCGCGGGGCGCATCGTCTACGAACAGGCCGGCACGCTCCACCTCCTCGACCCCGCCGCGAAGAAGACGACGGACCTCGCGATCTCGGTCGCCGGCGACCTCCTCGAGACGCGCCCGCGCTGGGCGAAGGGCGCGAAGTGGATCCGCGAGGCGGCCCTCTCCCCCTCCGGCGCGCGGGCCGCGTTCGAGTACCGGGGCGAGATCGTGACCGTCCCTGCCGAGAAGGGCGACGCCCGCAACCTCACGAACACGACCGACGTCCACGAGAGCGCGCCCGCGTGGTCGCCGGACGGCAAGGAGATCGCGTACGTCTCCGACGAGAGCGGCGAGAACGAGATCTTCCTCCGGGCGCAGGACGGCAAGGGCGCGCCACGGAAGATCAAGGTCCCCGGCGCGGGCTTCTATGAAGCGCTCGTCTTCTCCCCGGACGGCCGGAAGCTGGTCCTGACCGACAACTCCCTCACGCTCTTCATCGTCGACGTCGCGAGCGGCGCCTCGAAGAAGATCGCCTCCGAGCGGCTCTATGCGCCGGCGCGCACCAAGGCGCTGTACGGCTCGTGGTCGCCGGACTCGCGCTGGGTCGCCTACACGCTCTCGGGCCCCACGTACATCCGCGCGGCATACGTCTATTCCGTCGACGAGGACAAGTCGTACGCGCTCACGGACGGCCTCTCGGACGTCTCCGACCCCGTTTTCGACCGCGGCGGCAAGCTCCTATACTTCCTCGCCTCCACCGACGCCGGCCCGCAGCGCAACTGGTTCTCTCTGCAGAGCACCGACGCAAAGACCACGAACGCGATCTACGTCGCAACGTTGAAGAAAGGAACGCCTTCTCCTCTGGCCAAAGAGAGCGACGAGGAGAAGGGCGAGGCTTCGGCAAAGGACGGGAAGACCGAAGACAAAGAGGAAGGGCGGCCCGCCGACTCGAAGGACGCGGTCAAGCCTCCGAAGCCGCCTGCCCCCGTCGTGATCGACCGCGACGGCCTCGGTTCGCGCATCGTCGACCTCCCGGTCCACCCCGCGGAGATCGAGAACCTCCAGGCCGGAAGCGCGGGTCAGGTCTTCTTCCAGCGCACGGCCGACGGCAAGACGTCCGTGCAGCGCTTCGACTTCAAGGACCGCAAGGCGGAGACGATCGTCCCCGAGGCTGACGACTACTTCGTCTCCTTCGACGGCAAGAAGATCCTCTTCAAGCAGAGGGAGTCGCCGCCGGGGGAGACGCCCCAGAAGGCGTCTTGGTCCATCGTCCCCTCCTCCGGCAAGAAAGCCGAGGCGAAGGAAGGGCCGGGCGGCAAGCCCTCGGACGGCAAGCTCAAGCTCGACGCGATCCAGGTGCGCGTCGACCCGCGCGCCGAGTGGCCCGAGATCTTCGACGAGGCCTGGCGCGTCAACCGCGACTATTTCTACGACCCGAAGATGCACGGCGTCGACTGGAAGGCGATGAAGGCGAAGTACGCCGCATTCCTTCCGTACCTGTCGTCGCGCGGCGACCTCAACCGTCTCATCCAGTGGATGTGCAGCGAGCTGGCCGTCGGCCACCACCGCAACTCGCTGGGCGACTCCTTCGCCGAGATCACGCCGGTGCCGGGCGGCCTCCTCGGCGCGGACTACGAGATCGCGAACGGCCGCTACCGGTTCAAGAAAGTCTTCGGCGGCCTGAACTGGAACCCCGAGCTCCGCGCGCCGCTCT
>DASVJU010000181.1:0-2667 GCA_036385755.1 Thermoanaerobaculia bacterium | reverse complement strand
CCTCGCCACGGACGTGAGCGGACGCGGCTCCAAGGCGGCGGTCGTCCTCTCCTCCGACACCGCCGATCCGTCGGCCAGGTCTGGCGTCCTCGCCGCACCGGCCTGGGGCCAGACGCAGGTAAACGACCTCGCCGCGGCTCTCGGCGCGCCGCCCTGGAGGACCGGTTCGTTCCTCGTGACGCCGCAGTCGGGCGAGACCGTCGTGGGCGTGATCGCGATCGATGGCGCGACGAACGACCCGACGTATTTCGCGCCGGATCTCCCCGCCACGGTCGTGCGCACGATTCCGGCGCTCGTTCACGCGGACGGTGCGAACGGCGCCGCCTACCGAAGCGACCTCTTCCTCTTCAATCCGGCGGACGGTGTGCGCACGGTGCGCCTCCTCGTCAAGGACTGGAGCACGAGCGAGGCCGAGCAGACGCTCAGCCTGACCCTTCTTCCCCGCGAATCGAAGACGATCAAGGACGCCCTCGCCACCGCGTTCGGGAGGACCGGCGTGGCGCGGCTTCGCTTCCAGACGGACGGCTTCGCCGACGTCTCGGGCGGCGTTCGCGTGACGTCACGCACGTGGACGGCGGGGCCCTCGGGCGGCACTTACGGCCTCCTCATCCCCGCGCTCAACGCCTTCCAGTCCGCGGGTGGCGGCGAATCGCTCGAGATCCTCCTACCGGCGGGCGGCGCCGGCTTCCGCACGAACCTCGCGCTCGTCGAGCTGACGAGCTCATTCGTGTCCGGACCACCGGTCGCGGTGCGCGTCGAGGTCTTCGACGAGCGCGGCACCCTCCGCGACCACTTCGAGACACCGCTGCCGATTGCCGGCGGCGTCCAGATCGACGACCTGTTCCACGGGCGCGGACTCGGCGACGGGCCTCCCGCGGGCCTCATCCGGATCTCGCCTTCCGGCGGCCTCGTGGCCGCCTACGCCAGCGTCATCGACAACGGCACGAACGACCCGATGTACGTCGCCGCGCAGTTCGCGTCGAACGACTGACGGGCGCGCCCGAGCGTCTACGGCGAGGGCGTCTGCGGCGATGGCTCGGCGTCTTTCCGCGGCAGCACGAAGCGCTGGAGGAGCACCGCGACCGCGGCGAGGCAGATCGCGAGACCCACGAACGACGCGACGCGATAGAGGCCGCCGAGCCGTGCGACGTCGTGCAGGAAGCACTTCAGGATCGTGACGACGAGGAGGACGACCGCCGCGATACGGCCGCGCCGGTTCCCGGCGGCGATCGACACGACGAGGAGCGCGATCGCGAACACCGCCCACGAAAGCGTGTAGGCGAGACCTTCCGCCAGAGACGACGACAGGACGTTGAATGCGGGCGCCGCACCGGCCGCGAAAAAGTCCGCGATCTCGACGTTCACGAGGACGAAGAGCAGCGCGACGCCGCCTGCCGGAAGAACGTCCGCGACGGTCCAGGCCTTTTCGTCGCCCGTGAGGCGAAGGAGCCGCGCCCCGACGAAGAACGCGACCGCCGCCACGCCGTAGACCGCGAGATACCAGTTGAAAAACGGCGCCGCGGCGCGCGGGTGGTACGTGAGAACGGCCGGATTCATCGCGAGGCGCAGGAACACGGCCGCGAAGAGGCCCCCCGCCCACCAGACGAGGCCGCGGTGCGGAATGCGCCCGAAGAGCCAGGAGAGGGACGCGCCGAGAAGCGCCCATCCGAGCGTCAGCCATTCCCTCTCGAACTGGAGCGGGATCGCGACCGTGACGAACGCCAGGACCGCTCCCGCCACGAGCGCGAGGCGCGCGCGGTCCTCTCCCTCGGGGATGCCGAGCGTCAGCAGGCGCGCGAGGAGCGCCGCGAGCCCCAGGGCCAGCGCCAGCGGGAGGAGTCCCATCACGCCCCGGTAGCCACCCTCCGCGAGCGCCGTTCGGAACAGCGGAAAGAAGATCGTGCTCGCGAGAACGGCCGCGAGGTACGGCTCTTTCGCCCGTTCCGCGCGCTTCCCGAGGACGAGCGGGTACGCGAGAAAAATGAGCCAGAAGGCGCCACCCAAGAGCAGCTCGTCCTTCCAGAGAGCCGTTCCACTCCGGTGCGCGATCTCCCAGGCGTATGCGGCGGCCGCCGCGGGGAGGACCGCGAGAACCGCGAGACCTCGAGCGCCCGAGCCCGCCGCGAGAGAGAGAAGCGCGACGAGGAACACGACGTGCGCCGCGAGGAGAGTGCGGAGGGGTGGCGCGCCGCGGGCGAACGACACCGAGATCGCCACCGCTTCGGCCAGAAAGATCGCGACCGCCGCCCCGAGCGCGAACACCCGGTCTTCCTTCCACACCCAGGCGCCGACGCCGAAGAGCGCGAGGGCCGCGGCCGCGCCGAGGGCATAGACGGGACCGGGAGCGTGCGTCGCCACGACGGACAGCACGAGGGGCACGAGAGATGCGAGAGCGAGCGACGCGACCTGCAGCCGGGCGGGCCCGCGCCGCGCCGCGACCCACGCGGCGGTGGCGACGAGAAGAGAGAGCGCCACGGCCGCGCCCGCGTCGGGAGGCGACGAGAGGCTGCGCTGGGAGGCGACGAACAGGATCAGGAAGGGCCCGAGGAGCCCGAGATGCGCGGCGTCGTCGGGAATCGCGCCCGGCGGGCGGACGCGCGCTGCGAGCGAGGGCGCGACGAAGTAGAGCATCCCGAATGCCACGGAGGCGGCGAGACCGGGCTCGAG
>DASVJU010000180.1:0-5275 GCA_036385755.1 Thermoanaerobaculia bacterium | reverse complement strand
ATCACGACGCAGTTCGAGATGAAGTCGGTCGACCGCATGGGCCTCCTGAAGATGGACTTCCTCGGGCTCATCACGCTGACGATCCTCGACGACGCGCTGCGTTTCGCGGAGAAGAAGGACGGGAAGCGCCCGGATGTCGATGCGATTCCGCTCGACGACCCCGAGGTCTACAGGCTCTTCGCGGACGGGCGGACGGACGGGGTCTTCCAGTTCGAGTCGTCCGGGATGCGCGATCTTCTCCGCCGCGTGAAGCCCGAGGTCTTCGACGACCTCGCGGCGCTCAACGCGCTCTATCGTCCGGGCGCGCTGGACGCCGGGACCGTCGAGGTCTACATCCAGCGACGCCGGGGAACGAAGTTCGAGTACCCGCTGCCGCAGCTCGAGCCGATTCTCCGGGAGACGCACGGCGTCCTCGTCTATCAGGAGCAGGTCATGCTCGCGGCGCGGGCCGTGGCGGGCTACACGCCGGGTGAGGCGGACAAGCTGCGGAAGGCGATCGGGAAGAAGGACGAGGCGCTGCTCAAGGCCGAGGGCGCCAAGTTCATCAAGAAATCCGTCGCGAACGGGACGTCGAAAAAGAAAGCCGAGGAGCTGTGGGCCCTCATCCTGCCCTTTGGCCGGTACGGCTTCAACAAGTCTCACTCGGTCGTTTACGCGCTTCTCGCGTACCGCACCGCGTGGATGAAGGTGCATTACCCGGTCGAGTTCCTCGCGGCCACGCTCACGGCGAACTCGGGCAGCTCGGACGACGTCGTGAAATACGTGAACACGTGCCGGGAGATGAAGATCGCCGTGCTGCCGCCCGACGTGAACGCCTCGGACCTCTCGTTCGCGCCGGACGGGCCGGCCATCCGGTTCGGTCTCGGGGCCGTAAAGGGGGTCGGGGAAGGCGCCGTCGCGTCCGTTCTCGCGGCGCGCGCCGGCGACGGGCCGTTCAAGTCCCTCACGGACTTCTGCTCGCGCGTCGATCTCCGTCTGAACAACAAGAGAGTCATCGAGGCCTTGATCAAGTCCGGCTGCTTCGACTCTTTGGGGAAGAGCCGCGCGGCATTTCTCGCCGGGCTCGACCATGCCGTCGACGTGGCCGCGGCGGCCCGCGAGGCCGCGGAGTCGAGCCAGAGCCTCCTGTTCGACGTTCCCGCGGAGACCCAGTTCAAGGACGAGTTCCCGGACGAACCGGAGTGGAGCGTCGACGAGAAGATCCGCTACGAGAAGGAGACGCTCGGCTTCTACATCACGGGTCACCCGCTCGCGCGCTTCGAGGACGAGATCCGGATGTTCGGCGACGTGACGTGCGAGACGCTGCGCGACCGTCTCGACGGGCCGGTGAAGCTCGTGGGCCTCGTCGGCGCGATCAAGAAGAACCAGATCAAGAAAGGGCAGAACGAAGGGAAGATGATGGCGAAGGCCGTCGTCGAGGACCTGACGGGCTCCGTGCCCGTCACGGTCTTCGCGAGCCTTCTCGACCGCGTGGGCTCGTGGCTCGCGCCGGGGAGGGCCGTGCTGGTGACGGGAACCGTACGCCTGTCCATGTCGCCGGGCGGCGGGACACACGACGCCTCCGAGGGCGAGACCGCCGGCGTTCCGATCGAGGTCATCGCGCGCGAGATCCAGCCGCTCGAAGGCATGCGCGAGCAGGCCGCGCGCGAGGTGGTCATCGTCCCTCAGAACTTCGAGACCTTCGACGAAGAGGCCCTCAGGGAGATTCTCAGAAAGTATGCGGGCTCGGTGCCCGTCTCGCTCGAGCTGCGCCGGCCCGGGCACTTCGCGGCCCGCCACAGGATCGACTCCCGCCTGTGGGTCCGACCCACGCCCGAGTTCACGGCGTCGATGCAGACCCTTCTCGGCCCCGGCTCCGTCCGGTACGCCTACGCGTCTGCTCCATGAGCGAGGGCGGCGAACCGGCGCCCCGGTTCGACGACGAGGAAGTCGGCGTCCAGCTCGCGCGCGCGGGCGAGGTTGCCGACCGGCGCGAAGTGGGCCTCTGGCTCGTTGGAGGGGCCCTGCGCGACCTGCTTCTCGGGCGTCCTCTTCGCGACGTGGATCTGGCGGTGGAGGCGGCCGCGGCGAACGCCCTGCAGTTCGCCGCACGCCTCGGCGCCTTGCCCGGCTGGACGCTCGAAAAGACGCATGCCCGTTTCGGGACCGCGACGCTCCGGGCGTCGGGCGGCCTCCGCGTGGACGTTGCGGCGACCCGACGCGAGGAATACCCGGCGCCCGCCAGCCTGCCGGTCGTGACCGGCACGGCCACGATCGACGACGACCTCGGCCGCCGGGATTTCACGATTCACGCGATGGCGCGGCGGGTCGGACGGCGCGGCCTCGTCGGGCGCGTCCTCGATCCCTTCGGAGGGCGCGCGGACCTCGAAGCGAAGAAAATCCGCCTCCTCCATGCGAAATCGCTCGTCGACGATCCGACGCGCGCGTACCGCGCGGTGACGTACGCGGCACGGCTCGGGTTCGCGTGGGACGAGGAGTTTCACAAGGCTCTGAAAGCGGCTCGGCGCGCACAAGCGTTTCAGGCTCTTTCGGGCGATCGGATGAGGAGAGAAATAGAGAAGATTTTCTTAGAAGGGTATTGGGACCTCTCGCTCGGGCTCGCGGCGGAGCTGGAACTCTTTGGCGACGTGCTCCCCGGCTGGACGGTCCCCCTCTTACCTTCTAAGAAGAAAACCAGCGGTGAGCGTGCGTTGGCCCTCGTCGACGCGGCACGTGCCGTGGATGCGCGTCCGAAGCCAGAAGAAATCTGGCGGCGGCTGCTCGAGCCGCTGCCGCGGCCCGAGCGCGCCGCGGTCGCGTCACGATTGAACTTCTCGAAGGCCTTGAGGCGAGGCGCCGGAGCGGAACCTCGATGACGGGAAACGCGCTCCTCTGGGTCCTTCTCGCGGCGACACATGTCGCGACGTCCGCCGCGACGCCCATCCCGACGTCTGCGCCGCTGCCCACGCCGACGCCCGAGAAGCGTGACCCTCACCTCATCGCCGCCCTCGAGTCGCGACAGGGACTCGGCATGGAGCGCGTGGCCCTCTTCGACGACGGGTCGCTCGTGCGTGTCCGTGGATTCCGGGGCGAGCGGATCGTCGATCGGAAGGCTTTGGCGCCCGAGGAGGTGGCCGTCGTGCGCGGGGTCTGCCTCGAGGCGCTCGCCGTGCGGGCGAAGGATGTCGACGACCCCGGTCGATCCGTCCTCGGTGACGCCGGCGCCCGGCGGATCACGCTCGAAATCGTCGATCCCGGAGCGGGTTCCCGCCTGTATACGTACGACGATCTCGCCTCGCTTCCATTGGTCGTGGGCCGGGCGCGGGGAGCGCTGGAGGACCTTCGAGGCCGCTTCGAGAAGCAGGACCTGGCCGAGACGAAGTGGGACACGGGCGGCCTGAGGCCCGGAGCGTTTCTCCGGCGGCGATCCGACGGGGTCTGGTATCGCGTCGTCCACGACGACGCGCTCGATCACGACTTCGAGCTCGAAGAACTCGCCGCGGGAGGGGAGCCGAGTAGCTCCAAGGTGAGGATGTTTGCGTACCGCGGCGATCTGCCGCGCCTCTTCGAGGATCCCTCCGTGGCCGGCTCACGGCCGCCGGAAGCCTCACCGGCGAAGAGGCGCTGAACGTGGTGCGCCTCACGGGCGGCGCGTGGCGCGGACGGAGGCTCGAGGTTCCCGAGGACATCCGCCCGACGACCGAGCTCGCGCGTAAGGCGGCATTCGACATTCTCGGAGCGGCGATCGAGGGCGCGCGCGTGCTGGATGCGTGCGCGGGGTCGGGGGCGTACGGGCTGGAAGCGCTCTCTCGGGGCGCGGCGCACGCGACTTTCGTCGAATCGAACCGTGGCGTCGCAAGAGTTCTCAGGGGGAATGTGGAAAGGCTTGGCGCGGGGGCGCAGGCCATCGTACATGAGACGTCTGTGGCTCGTTTTTCTTCGAAGGGTGAAGAGAGGCCCGCGTCTGCGCCCGGGCGTGCTTTGTTCGATGTGGTCTTCCACGATCCCCCTTTCAAAGAAATCTCCGAATCCGATCTTCAGCTTCTGCTCGCACTCGTGAGCCGGGGAGGATGGTTGTTTCACGAACGGGGCGATGACGACGTCTACCGGCCCTCGGGTCTGGAGCCCGCCGACCGCCGCCGCTATGGCACGACGCGTTTCCTCGTTTTTCGCCCGTGACGCCCTGCTAAACTCCCGCCTCGCCGCCTTGCGGCTTTGGAGCGTAGAAACATGGGCAAGAACCACAGTCTGTTCACGTCGGAATCCGTGACGGAAGGCCATCCGGACAAGATCGCCGACCAGATCTCGGACGCGATCCTCGATGCGATTCTGAAAGACGATCCGATGGGGCGCGTCGCGTGCGAGACGCTGGTCACAACGGGGCTCGCGCTCATCGCGGGCGAGATCACCACGAAGACGTATGTGGACATCCCGGGGATCGTGCGGGAGACGATCAAGGACGTCGGGTATACCCGCGCGAAGTACGGATTCGACTTCGAGACGTGCGCGGTTCTTTCGACGATCGACAAGCAGTCGCCGGACATCGCGATGGGCGTCGACACGGGCGGCGCGGGGGACCAGGGCCTCATGTTCGGGCTCGCCGTGCGCGAGACCGAAGAATTCATGCCGCTCCCGATCACGCTCGCGCACAAGCTGACGATGCGCCTCGCCGAGGCCCGGAAGTCGAAGACTCTCGAGTGGCTGCGCCCCGATGGCAAGAGCCAGGTCACGGTCGAGTACGAGGGCGCCCGGCCAGTGCGCGTGGAAGCCGTCGTGATCTCGACGCAGCATGCGGAGTCGGTCCCGACGCCCGAGCTGCGCGAGGCGATTCGCGAGGAGATCATCCGGCCCGTCGTGCCCGCGGCCCTCCTCGACGACAAGACGAAGTTCCACATCAACCCGACGGGCCGTTTCGTGACCGGCGGGCCCCAGGGTGACACGGGACTCACGGGCCGGAAGATCATCGTCGACACGTACGGCGGGTACGGACGGCACGGTGGCGGCGCGTTTTCGGGCAAGGACGCGACGAAGGTGGACCGATCGGCGTCGTACATGGCGCGCTACATCGCGAAGAACATCGTGGCCGCCGGCCTTGCCGACAAGGTCGAGGTCCAGCTCGCCTACGCGATTGGAGTCGCCGATCCCGTGTCGGTTTTCGTCGAGACGTTCGGGACTTCGAACGTGGATCCCGACGTGCTCTCGGGACTCGTGCGCGAGCACTTCACGCTCACGCCGAAAGGGATCATCGAGGCGCTCGACCTGAGGCGGCCCATCTTCCGCAAGACGGCGGCCTACG
>DASVJU010000179.1:0-9254 GCA_036385755.1 Thermoanaerobaculia bacterium | reverse complement strand
AGCGTCAGGTGCGTGAGGACGAGGACCTCGTTCTCGAAGAGGTCCGCCCTCTCGGCGATCTCGTCGAGGTGGAGGTGCTTCCATTCCTTCGAGCGCTCGCGGTCGCGTTCCTCGACGAACGAGCATTCGAGAAGCAGGATTTTCGCCGTGAAAAAGGAGCGCGGCGCGCGGGAGAAGATCCCTTCCCCCGTGTCGCCCGAGCAGGCGACGAGCGGAATCGAGACCTTCCCCGCCACCGATTCGCCCCGTGCCACGGCGTCACGGATTTCCTCGGAGGAATGTCCGGCGAGCTCGGGACGCAGGCGGTTTCGGATCTCGGAAGCGACGAACGCGAGGGTCGGGACGCGGTGGTCGGCCTCGAAGGCCTCCACCTCGAGATCGCGCCGGAGGCTGGCCCGCGTGCCGGGCTCCATCGCCTCGACGCGCGCGTCATACCGCACGCCCTCCAGGTCCTGGTGGAGCGCGAGGATCCTCGTCCAGGCGGGCACGCCCGCCGGATGTGTGTGCGCGACGCCACCCGGCAGCCGCAGGAGCCGCCGCTGGGAAAACCAGTACGCGAGGCCCGCGCCGTGGTCGAGATGCGGGTGAGAAAGGAAGACGTTCGGCACCGCGACGAGCTCGGTGGGGGCGCGCCCGAGGTCGAACGCGAGATGCAGCGTCGGCAGATGGAACCACGTCTCGCGTCCCGCCACCGAGACGCCCCGGACGGGCAGGCCCGCCCACGTGGCCTCGATGCGCCGCTCCCGAGCGTCGGGACTCACGGGCGGAAGGATACGCCGCCGCCGCCACGCGGCCGTCCTATAATTCCTGCCTCGCTCGGAAAACGCGGAGGGGACCCATGGCCTTGTTCAACCACGCCACGAAGGAGTTGACGGCCAAGATCGTCTACTACGGGCCCGGTCTCTGCGGAAAGACCAGCAACCTCAAGCTCCTCCACCAGCGCCTCGAGCGCGGAGCCGGCAAGCTCCTGTCGCTCTCGACGGCGCAAGACAGGACGATCTATTTCGATCTTCTCCCCATCGAGCTCGGGAACATCAAGGGTTACACCGTTCGCTTTCAGGTGTGCACCGTTCCCGGACAGGTCTTTTACAACGAGACTCGCAAGATCGTCCTGCGCGGCGTGGACGGTCTCGTGTTCGTCGTCGACTCGCAGTGGTCGATGCTGTCTCACAACCTCGAATGTTTTCAGAACCTCAAGGAAAACCTCCACGAGGAGAAGATCTCCCTCGAAAGCCTGCCGGTCGTCATCCAGTACAACAAACGCGATCTGCCGAGCGCGCTCTCGGTGGAAGCGCTGCAGGACTCGCTCGGGTTCCATTCGTATCCGTACGTCGAGACCGTCGCCTCCGAGGGTTCAGGCGTGATCGAAACGTTCAAGCTCGTCTCGAAGCTCACGTTCGTGGACCTGCTTCGCCGCCTCCAGCGCGGCTGGCAGTCATCCGCCGAAACGCCCGCGGTCCGTCCGGCCGAGGCGTTCACGGCGTTTTCCGGCGGGACGCCCGCAGCCGCGACGGATGACTCCGCCGCCGCTGCCATTCCGGAGGTGGCGCCGGTTCTCGCCGTCGCCGAAAGCGCGGGTGCGTCCGATCGGGGCGAAGCGCCGCCCGAAGAGCCCCTCGAAGAACCGCTAGAACAGCCACGTGAAGAGCCCCTCGAACAGCCACCTGAAGAAGATGGCGAGGCCTGGGTCGTCCCGTCCGCCGAAGGAGCGTTCCCGGAGCTCTCGGAGGACGCGAACCCCTCCTCGACGCCTCCCGCGGCCGAGGCCCGATCCACGGTCGAAGCGCCGTCCGCGGCCGCACCGGCCGCCCCGGAGACGTCGATCCTCGCGCCGGCCGTTCTCCTGGCGGCCCTTGCCGTTCCTCCTCCGGCGCCTGCTGCCCCCGAGCCGCCGCCGTCACCGCCGCCACCGCCGATCACGCACGTAACGCCGCCCCTCGGGAGAGCCTCGACCGTCGACCAGAAGCTCAACGCCGTCCTGGCCGAGGCGCGGAGGGCCGCCGGGCGCGTGTCCGGTTCGTACCGCCGTCTGGACGGCCCCGAAGTGAACACGCAGGAGATTCCCACGCGCGAAGTCGCCGAGCGCCGGCTGGAGGAGGCGGTCTCGGCCCTCCGCGCCGAGCTCTCGGGCGAATTGGCCCGGCTCCGGGACGAGGTCGCCGCCGCCCGAGGGGTCGCCTCGAAAGCGGAGTCCGCCGCGGCCGCGGCGAACGACCGCGCACGCCGGCTCGAGGATGCCCTCCGCCAGGCTTTCCACGGCCTCTCCGACTGAGCGTTCAGGACAGGCGCTTCAGCGACGCTCCCGAGGCGAGCCTCTTCGAGAGCGCGAGGCGCAGGCTCGACGTCTGCTGCTCGGAGAGACCCACGAACTCGCCGCCGGCCCGGTAGATCAAAAGACGCCCGCCCTCGGCGTCTGCGGCGAATCCGCCCGCGCGGCAGCGCGTGACGCGCACGAGCCCCGAAAACGAGATGCCGGCGAAGATTGCGCTCAGATCGTAGGTCGAACCCGGGCGCAGAGTCGAGGCGACCTCGAAGAGAAGCCCCGTCTCCGAGAGGTTCAGGATCTGCACGGGGATCGTCGACTTGAGCTGCCCGCGTGTTCCCTTCGCGACGGAAGTGCGGGGCGTGCGCCTCTTCTCGTTGTCCACGTTTCTCCCGTGCTCTGGACCGGTGAGTTTACGGGACACGGGGCCCCCGTCAACACGTCAGCTCGTGAGCGTGTCCAGGAAGCGGGGATCCTCGCGCCAGCCCGGCCGGGCCGCGACGAGAAGCTCCAGATAGAACCGTCCGCCGAGTGCCTGTTCGAGCTCGAGGCGGGCCGCCGTGCCGGCCTCTCGCAGAAGCCGTCCGCCCGCCCCGAGGACGATGCCCTTGTGAGAGTCGCGGTCCACGACGACCGTCGCCTTGATCACCGTGAGGTCTTTCGCTTCGTCCCGCCTGATCTCTTCCACGAAAACCCCGAGGCCGTAGGGGATCTCCTCCCGGGTCCTCTCGAGGAACTTCTCGCGGATGAGCTCGGCAGCGCGCGTCTTCGTGTCGGAGTTCGTGACTGCCGTGGCGGGGAAAAGATCCTCGCCCTCCGGGAGATGGCGCCTCAGAACCGGCAGGAGAATGTCGAGCCCCTCGCCCGTCAGCGCCGAAACGGGGACGATGTCCTCGAAGATCCCCGCCCCTGCAATCGCCGCCATCCGGGGAAGAAGCGCGGCCTTCGACACCCGGTCGATCTTGTTCAGGACCGCGATGCGGGGTCCTTCCGCGCGCGCGAGAAGGTCCAGCGCGAAGCGGTCTCCGCCGCCGGACGGAACCGAGACGTCTACCACGAGGAGCCGGACGTCCTCCTCGCGGAGCGCTTCGAGCGCCTCTCCCATCATGGCCTTGTTCAGGCGGTGAAGCGGCTTGTGCAGGCCCGGCGTGTCGACAAAAACGATCTGGCCTTCGGCATCGGTGCGAATCCCGAGCAGCCGGCGCCGCGTCGTCTGCGGCTTGTCGGAGACGATGGCGACTTTCGTCCCCACGAGCGCGTTCAGGAGCGTGGACTTTCCGGCGTTGGGCCGGCCGACGACGGCCACCGTCCCGGCGCGCCTCGCGGGCGTGCTCACGACTCCGGCTCCTTCGTCTTTTCGGCTGCCTTGCCGGGGGCGTCCTCCCGCCGGATACGCACGCGATGGATCCGGCGGCGGTCCGCCTCCTCCACGAAGAAAAGGAGGCCCGCCTCGTGCGCCGTCTCGCCGGCCTTCGGAATGCGCCCGAGCCGCTCCGAGACGAGGCCGGCGACCGTGTCGTATTCATCCGACGGAAACGTCACGCCGAAGAGAGTCGCGATCTCCGGGACGCGGACGCGTCCCGCCACCGAGTACGAGCCGTCCTCCTGCGCGACGATCGGGGGCTGCTCGTCCTCGTGCTCGTCCGCAATCTCGCCCACGAGCTCCTCGACGAGATCTTCGAGCGTCGCGAGACCGGTCACGGCGCCGTATTCGTCCACGACGATCGCGAGCGGCTGCCGGCGGCGGCGGAAGTCGGACAGCAACGTCGCGACCGTCTGGGTTTCCGGCGCGAAAAACACCTGGCGCGCGAGCGGGCGGGCGGTGGCGGGAGGGTTCGGCCGGCGCAGGACGGTGAAGACGTCCTTGACGTGGACGACGCCCACCGGCTTGTCCACGCTGCCTTCCACGAGCGGAATCCGCGTGATCTTCGTCCGCGCGAAGAGGTCCGCGATCTCGTCGAGCGGCGCGTCGGCCTCGGCGAACACGATGTCGGGCCGCGACGTCATGACCTCGCCCACCGTGCGGTCGCCGAAGTCCACGGCGCGGGTCACGAGCTCTTCCTCATGCTCCTCGAGAATGCCCTCCTCGCGGGCCACGTCGAGCAGCGCCCGCATGTCGGCGTCCTTCTCGGCCTCCTGCTTCTCCGGAACGCTTGCCACGCCACCCTCGGCTTCGTCCTCCTCGCGCTCGAGAAGGCGCGCGAGGAAGGGCGTCAGGGGCGCGGCGAGGAAGTCGACGGCGGGCGTGAGCCACGCGAAGCCCGCGAGGGCCTCGTCCCCGCCCCGGCGGGCGACCCACCTGATGACGAGACTCTCGGCGATGATCCAGCCCAGAAGGATCACCACGGCCGAGAGGAGCCACGGCTCGCCCACGCCGAGCGCCGCGAGGGCCGAGCCGAGGCAGAGGAGCCCGCCGAGTACCGCGCCCTGGGCCGTCAGGCGCACGGCGATGCGGGAGACACGCACATGCTCCGACGCGAGGAGAGTGCCGAAGCGCCGGGGATTCGCCTCCAGGAGCGACTTGCGGCGAAGGACCGAGAGGCTCTCGAGCGCCTGGCCGAAACCGGAGAAGACGACGTAGACGCCCGCGAAGAAAGTGGCAAGGAGAAGCGCGACGCCGGCCCCCCCGACGAGGACGCCGGTCACGGCACGCCATCCGGGCCTTCGCCGAAGGCCGAGAAGAGAATCCGCCGCTGCCGCCGGAACATCGCGCCGTCGTCCCTCTCGTGATCGTAGCCGAGAAGGTGGAGAAGGCCATGCGCGAGGAGAATCTGCACCTCGCGTTTGAGACTGTGGCCGCGCCGCCGGGCCTGCCGCGCCGCGTACGGCACGTCGATCACGACGTCACCCAGAAAGTCCCTTTCGCCGGACGAAAAAGACAGCACGTCGGTCGGAACGTCCATCCCCAGCCATTCCCGGTTCAAGGCGCGCATGCGCGCGTCGCCGCAGAGAAGGATGGAGAGAGCGACGCGCTTCGCACGAGCTTCGAAGAGAAGCCGGCGGATCCAGGCTTCGACGCGGGCATGCGGCGGAGCACCATGGACGGTCGAGAGGATCTCGACGGTCGGGCCTTTGCGCACGTCGCCCGTCTTACCCTTCAAAGAAACACTCCCTGACGAAAGCCGGAGCGTTACTCGCCAGACGAAGCGGAAGGCCTGCCGTTCCCGTTCCCGTATCCGTTTCCGTTCCCGTGACCGCCCCCGTTCAAGGCCGCCGCGGCGGCATCATCGGCCTTCTTCTTCTCGAAGATCTCGTAGGCGTTCACGACGGACTGCACGATTCGGTGGCGGACGACGTCACGCTGGTCGAAGCGCACGAACTTCACGCCCTCGACGTCCGTGAGAACGCGATCGGCCTCCTTCAGGCCGGAAATCTTCCCCTGAGGCAGGTCGATCTGCGTGACGTCGCCCGTGACGACGGCGCGGCTGCCGAACCCGAGGCGGGTGAGGAACATCTTCATCTGCTCGGACGTCGTGTTCTGGGCCTCGTCGAGGATCACGAAGGCGTCGTTGAGCGTGCGCCCGCGCATGAAGGCGAGCGGCGCGACCTCGATGATGTTGCGCTCGAGCATCCGGCCGACCTTTTCGTAGCCGAGAATGTCGTAGAGCGCGTCGTGCAGCGGGCGGAGATACGGGTTCACCTTCTCGGCGAGGTCCCCCGGCAAGAAGCCGAGCTTTTCGCCGGCCTCGACCGCGGGGCGGCAGAGGACGATGCGCTTGACCTTCATCTCGAGGAGCGCGGCCGCAGCCATCGCGACGGCCAGATAGGTCTTGCCCGTGCCCGCGGGCCCGATGGCGAACACGATGTCGTGTTCGAGGACCGCCTGCAGGTACTCCTGCTGGCGCACGTTCCGCGGAGAAACGACCTGGCGGAGCGCCGGCCCGACGGAGCGATTCTCGAAGAACTCGACGAGCGAGGTGGACGGCTCTTCCTTCAGGATGCGGATCGCGGCGTCCAGGTCGGCCTTCTTCGGCTTGTAGCCGCGCTCGATGAGCTTCGAAAAGTCCGACAGGAGCCGCGCCGCGAGCGCCGTGCTCTCCGGGTCGCCCGAGACGGAAACCTCGCGGCCGCGAGCGGCGATCTCGACGCCGAAGGCATCCTCGAGGAGCCGAAGGTTTTCGTCGTGGACACCGAAGAGCGCGCCGAGTCCCGCCTCGGGAAGCGTGAGCGGGATGGAGTCAGGTCGGATCTTGTGCGCTCCTTCGAAAGGAAGGATAGAGGCTCCTTGGACGGCGCGTCAAGGCGCGCCGTCCCGATTTCGCCGATTTTCTACTTCGCGTGCTCTCCGACGAAGTCGACCATCTCGTCGCCGTGGACGTTGTCTCTCACGGGAGGCTTCATTGGCGGTGGCGTCGACCGCGGAGTTGCCTCTACAATCGCCTGGCCAGCGTAACCACAACCATCACGAGGAGGATGTCCGACCATGTATACGATTACCCGCCGCTACGCCCTGCTGTCGCTCGCCTCGCTCTTCGCGCTCGCCGTCAGCGTTCCCGCCGCGGCCAGCTCCAAGAAGTTCACCGAGTCGGACGACGCGAAAGAGCGCGACGAGCCCCAGGAGTACCTGAAGAACTACGACAAGCTGACGAAGGGGAAGGAGGCCGACTGGGTCTACTTCACCCAAGGCGTCGACCTCAAGTCGTTCAAGACCGTCTCGCTGAAGACGTGGGGCACCACGAACAAGCACTCGCGCAGCAAGCAAGCGGCCGAGTCGGGCCCCGAGTACCTGGAGCAGTGGATCAAGAGGTCCAAGAAGCTCGGCTGGAATGCCGTCAAGGACGGTGGCGACCTGCGGATCGAGGGGAATATCTTCAATGCCTGGGAGCCGAGCCACGGCGCCCGCGTGTGGGGCGGCTGGGC
Source organism: Thermoanaerobaculia bacterium (assembly GCA_036385755.1). Taxonomy (GTDB): domain Bacteria; phylum Acidobacteriota; class Thermoanaerobaculia; order UBA5066; family UBA5066; genus Fen-183. Next base: position 2,131 of record DASVJU010000179.1, on the reverse strand, counting down.
GGCGAATCCCGGCGTAGGGATGGAGCTCGTCGCCAAGGACAAGTCCGGCAAGACGGTCTTCGAGATCCGCCACAAGGCGAAGGGCTCCACGCTGGAGGATGCCGTCGAGAACGGCCTCGAGAACATCGTCAAGACGCTCGAGGTCTGGAAGTAGCGCCCGCCGTCCCTACGCCGCCTCGGCCGCCGAATCCTTCAGGATCCGGCCGTCGTGGACCTCGATGACGCGGCCGGCCCGTCGGGCGAGGCTCATGTCGTGCGTGATGACGATGAGCGTGCCTCCCGCGTTCCAGAGATCCGTGAAGAGGGCCATGATGTCGCCGCCGGACGTCGAGTCGAGGTTTCCGGTGGGCTCGTCGGCGAGCAGCAGGTCCGGAGTCATCGCGAGCGCCCGCGCGACGGCCACGCGCTGCATCTGGCCGCCCGAGAGCTCCGTGGGCTTGTGGTCGAGGCGGTCCCCGAGGCCCACCTGCCCGAGCAGGTTCGCGGCCCGCGCGTGCCGTTCCTTCGGGGAAACGCCGCCGAAGAGCATCGGCATCTCGACGTTCTCCTGGGACGAGATCTGCGGGAGAAGATTGAACGACTGGAACACGAAGCCGACGCGCCGGTTGCGGACGTCCGCGAGCTGGTCGCGCGTGAGCCCCGCCACGGCCTCGCCGCCCAGGCGGTAGACGCCGCTCGTGGGCGTGTCGAGACACCCGATGAGGTTCATCAGCGTCGACTTGCCGGAACCCGACGGCCCGACGATCGCGACGAATTCGCCTTTGCGGACCGTAAAGCTCACTCCCTTGAGGGCCTCGACCTTCACCTTTCCGGTGTCGTAAACCTTCCGGATGTCCTCCATGACGATGATGTCGTCCGATGCGGAGGGGATCGCGCTCGCGGTGCGGGGCATGGAGTCTCCTTCTTCCTTCACTCGTATCGCAGCGTCGCGGCGGGATCGATCGCGGCGGCCCGGCGCGCGGGGAAATACCCGGCCGCGAGTCCGATCGCGCCGAGAATTCCGGCGGTCGTCGCGGCGATGAGCGGCGAGAGCGTCGGACGCCCGAGGAACGCGAGGACGCGGTTCGAGCCGTCCGGGACGAGCCCGAGGCCCGTCACGATCAGGGTCGCGATCGTCATCCCGAGAACGCCGCCGACGAGCGTGTAGACGAGCCCTTCGAGGACGAAGGGCCACGTGATCCAGCGCGCCTTCGCGCCGAGAGCCATCTTGACGCCGATCTCGCGCGTGCGCTCCTTGACGACGGCGTACATGATGTTCGCAACGCCGACGCCGCCGATCAGGAGGGTCAGGGCGCCGATCATGCCGAGGAAGATCTGTATTCCGACGATCATGTTCTGGCCCTGCTTCGACGTCTTGACGATGTTCCACGTCGAGAGGGCCCGCTCGTCCGTCGGGTCGTAGCCGTACTTGGCGCCGAGGATCTCGTTCAGGCGCCGGAGCGCGGACGCCATCTCCTCCGGCGTCCGCGACTGGATCACGAGGACGTTCAGGCGGTCGCGCCCGAAGAGGGCCTTGAACGTCGTCCACGGGATCACGGCGTGCGATTCGTCCGGACCGCCGTAGACGCCCATCTGCGTCTTGTGCTGCATGACGCCGATGACCGTGAACGGCGAATTGTTCACGAGGAGCGTCTTCCCGACCGGTTCTTCGTTGCCGAAGACGTCTTTCGCGAGCTCGTCGCCGAGGAAGATGACGCGGCGCTTCTCGGCCTCGTCCGCCTCCGTGAAAAAGCGCCCGCCCGCGACCGGGTAGTGCTTGCGGGTCTCGCCGTAGATCGTGTTCGTCCCGAGGACGCGGCCGTTCACGGTCTTGCGGCCGTACGTGAGGACCGTCCGCCACGAAACGACCTCGCCGATGACCGCGTCGAGCTCGGGCATCCGGTCCGCGACGAACGAAACGTCGTCCGTCGTGAGCCGGATCGGCCGCCCCGGGTTCATCCCCTTCCATGCCTTCGAGGTCTCGTTCGGCCACATGACGGCGAGGTTCTCGCCCGTCGAGCGGCGGTTGCGGTCCATCTGCCGCTTCAGGCCCTCGCCGAAGGAGAGGAGGAGGAGGATCGCGACCGTGCCCCACGCGATCGCGGCGATCGTGAGGAACGCGCGCTTTTTCGCGAGGCGCGAGGACTGCGCG
>DASVJU010000178.1:0-2556 GCA_036385755.1 Thermoanaerobaculia bacterium | reverse complement strand
CCACCGAGGTCCTGCTCGACTGCGCCATCTCGGAGGTGGCTCCGCTCCGTGCGATCTGCCTGAAGAAGCTCGAAGCGCTGCGCCGCCGCGCCGAAGCGGCCGGCGTCAAGGCGCGGATCGAGCTCCTCGACGGCACGCCCTACCTCTCGCTCGTCGAGGCGGCGGCGCGCGTGCTGGCGGAGCTCGTCGTTCTCGGCACGCGGGGCCGCGCGGGCGTCTCGCGGCTCATGTTCGGCAGCGTGGCGCTCCGCGTCGTCTGCGCGGCGCCCTGCCCCGTCGTCGTCCGCGCCGCGGCTTGACGGGCCGCGGTCCGTCCCTTATATTCCGCTGCTCCTGAGCGGGACTAGCTCAGTGGTAGAGCGCTACCTTGCCAAGGTAGATGTCGCGAGTTCGACCCTCGTGTCCCGCTCCAATGTCGAAAACCGGGGCCCGGCATCAGCCGGGCCCCGTTTCTTCCGGCGATCGCGGCTCCGAACGGGAGGTGTAGGCTGACCTCCGGGCGCGTCCCGCGCCGGAGGAGGTCCGTCATGACTCTCTGCCCCATCGCCCTCGCCGTCGGCTGCAAGAAGTGCCCGATGTTCTCGTTCTGTCCCCTCAAGTCCGTCATCGGCGACCAGAAGCAAGACGAGAAGCCCGCGCCGAAGACCAAGGCCAAGGCCGGCCGCAAGGGCTGAATGCCCGGCGCCGGCTCCTTCCTGACGGCCGAGTGGCGTTTCCTCGCGATGCTGAACTGGGAGGTCGAGTCTTCTCTCCTCCAGCCCCTCGTCCCCGCCGGCACCGAGCTCGACGACTGGAACGGAAGGCTGCATGCCAGCGTCGTCGGTTTCCTCTTCCAGAAGACGCGCGTGCTCGGCATGGCGGTGCCGTTCCACGCCGATTTCGAGGAGGTGAATCTCCGCTTCTACGTTCACCGGAAGACGGAGAGCGGCTTTAGGCGCGGGGTCGTCTTCGTGAAGGAGCTGGTGCCGCGCCGACTCGTCGCAATGGTCGCCCGGCGCGTCTACCACGAGAACTACGTCGCCGTTCCGATGGCACACGAGATCGGCTTGCGCAGTGACGGATCCCCCGCGCAGGTTGCGTACTCATGGACTCACGCCGGCGCGGGCGGACGCCTTCATCTCACCACCGGGCGCGGTCTCCGGTCCCTCGACGCCGGCTCTGTCGAGGAGTTCCTCGCGGAGCACTATTACGGCTACGTCCGGCAGCCCGGCGGGGCCACGCTGGAATACGCCGTCGAGCATCCGCCGTGGCGGATCTGGCCCGCCGAGGAGGCCGGCCTCGAGGCCGACGTAGGGTCCCTCTACGGCGGCCGCTTCGCTTCGGCGCTCGGCCGCCCGCCCGATGTCGCTTTTCTCGCGGCCGGATCGGCCATTCGCGTCCGGCGCGGGGTGAGGGTCTTTTCGTGACGGTGCCCGCATACTCCGCGTGGGTCCTTTACGACGGCGCGTGCGGCTTCTGCAGCCGCTGGGTTCCTTTCTGGAAGAAAACGCTCGCGAAACGCGGCATCGGAATCGCGTCTCTCCAGGAGCCGTGGGTCACCGAGCGGCTCTCTGCGCGCGGCGTCCCTGCGGAGAACCTGCTCGACGACCTGCGGATCCTGGTCGCCGAAACGGGAGACGTGATCCCCGGGGCCGACGCCTACCGTTTCGCCTTTCGCCGTATCTGGTGGGCCCGCCCGCTTTACATGCTTTCGGTGACGCCCGGCGTCCGGGACCTTTTCGACTTCGGCTATCGGACGTTCGCGGAAAACCGCTACCGTGTCTCGAAGGCGTGTCGGATCGGGGTCGGCCCGCCGCGCGGCGGCCGCCCGCCGTCGCCGCCTCCCGGGCCGCGCTAGCTTCCGGTTCCGCTATCGGGCGTTCAGGCCCTGCATCCGCCGGAGGTACGCGCGCGCCTTCAATGCGCGCGGCGAGCGCGGGTGGGCAGAGAGCTCGTTTTCGAGGAGGCCCATCGCTTCTCCTCGTGCGTCGCCGTATGCGAGAGCGAGCTCCCAGGCGTTCGGCTCGCCGATCGACCCGTCGGGCTGGCGCAGCAGGTTTTCGATCGGGTGCGCGATGCGTTTCGGACCGCGGTCCCGGGACGTGAACGCCTCGACGAGAACCCTCCGGGCGACCGCGTCGTCGCCCGCGACGTAGGCCAGCCCTCCACGCGCGTAGAGCTCGAGGTACTTCGCTTCCGGGTTCAGCGGGTGTTTTCCGAGCGCGCGCCCGGATTCCGCGAGAACGAAGAGGAAATCCTCCTTCGCGAGCCGATGCCCCGAGATCCGGGCGACTCCGAGGCGCTCGCGCGCGGCCGCGAGCGGGTGTTCCCGTGAATCGGGCTCGCCCGCGGGCTCGGGCGTGGGGCGCGGCAACGCAGCCGGCTTCTCGAGAGGCCTGGCCTTCGCCGGCGCAGGCGGCGGCACCGAAGTCGGAACCGGCGCGGGCACCGTCGGCTTCTCGACGACCGCGACCATCGGCGCAGGGAGAGGTGGCACCGTGGGGACCGCCGCCGGCGACGCGACCTGCGGGGCCGCGGCCGGAACGGCGTCCTGTGCCGCACGACGCGAGGCCACCC
>DASVJU010000177.1:0-15408 GCA_036385755.1 Thermoanaerobaculia bacterium | reverse complement strand
GCGCGCGGGCAGATCTACCAGCGCGTGCGCGAGGACGTCGCGCACATTCTCAAGAAGCTGCCGGCGGGTCAGAAGCTCGCGGGCCTGGCCGAGGCGCTGGAAGACGGCGTGAAGAAGGTGCTCGTCCCCGGCACGCTCTTCGAAGAGCTGGGCTTCCGTTACGTCGGCCCCATCGACGGACACAACCTGCCCGTTCTCCTGAGGACGCTCCGGGAGACCCGCCAGATGGAGGGGCCGGTGCTCCTCCACGTCCGCACCACGAAAGGGAAGGGCTACCAGTTCGCCGAGAACGATCCCGTCTACTGGCACGGGCCCGCTCCCTTCCAGGTGGAGACGGGCGAGATCGCGAAGAAATCCGCTCCCCCGAGCTACACGGCCGTCTTCGCGGACGCGCTCTCGGAGCTCGCCGCGAAGGACCCGCGCGTCGTCGGCGTCACGGCCGCGATGTCGGAGGGGACGGGGATCGACCGTTTCGCGAAGAAGTTCCCGGAGCGCGCGTTCGACGTGGGAATCTGCGAGCAGCACGCCGTGCTGTTCGCCGCCGGCCTCGCGACGCAGGGCTTCAGGCCCGTCTGCGCGATCTACTCGACGTTCCTCCAGAGGGCGTACGACCAGATCATGCACGACGTCTGCCTCATGGATCTGCCGGTCGTCTTCGCGCTGGACCGCGCGGGCGTCGTGGGCGCGGACGGCCCCACGCACCACGGCGTTTTCGACCTCACGTATCTCCGCGTCTTCCCGAACATGCAGGTCTGCGCGCCGAAGGACGAGAACGAGCTTCGGCATCTCGTGGCCACGGCGCTGGCTTCCGGCCACCCGACGGCCATCCGCTATCCGCGCGGCGCGGGCTACGGCGTCGCGATGGACGCCGAGCCCCGTGTGCTGCCGGTCGGGAAGGGCGAGGTGCTGCGCGTCGGGAAGGACGGAGCCGTCTTCGCGATCGGCGATCCCGTCCTGCCCGCGCTGAAGGCCGCCGAGCGGCTCGCGAAGGAAGGCGGTCCTTCGCTCACGGTCGTAAACGCGCGATGGGTGAAGCCCTTCGACAAGGAGCTGCTCGCGCAGTTCGTGAGGGCGGGGACGCCGGTGCTCACGGTCGAGGAAAATCAGCTCGCGGGTGGCTTCGGATCTGCGGTCGTCGAGGCTCTGGAGGAGATCGGTGTCAGCGCGAACGTCCACCGGCTCGGGATTCCGGACCGGTTCGTCCCGCACGCGACGCAGGCCGAGCAGCGCCGCGAGCTCGGCCTCGACGAGGACGGCCTGCTGGCGGCGTTCCGGGAGCATCTCGCACCGAAGGGCGCGCTCGTCCCTCTCGCGACGCGGTCGGCTTAGGGCGGGCTAGCCGCCGCGCCTGTCGAGTCCCCGGTCGTCCCACGACGTCGGGTCCTCGAGCGGCTCGAGATGGGTCAGGACGCTGCTCCCGGGCAAGGCTTCGGCGACGCCGCGCTCGATTTCTTCGCAGACGTCGTGGCCGCGCTTGACGGGCCAGGCGCCCGGTACGAGGACGTGCATCTGGATGAAACGGCGCGGACCGGCGGCGCGCGTGCGGAGGCCGTGGATGACGACGCCCCGGGCGTGAAAACGCCCGAGGAGCCCCGCGAGGGCCGCCTGGTCGTCGTCCGCGATCGCCCGGTCGAGGAGGCCGTGGCTCGTTTCCTGGAGCAGGCGGATGCCCGTCCAGACGATGTTCGCGGCGACGAGGAGGGCGACGACGGGGTCGAGGACCAGCCAGCCCGTCGCCTTCACGAGAAGGACGCCGACGAGCACGCCGGCGGACGTCCAGACGTCCGTCAACAGGTGCTGGGCGTCGGCGACGAGGGTGATGGAACGCAGGCGCTTCCCGGCGCGGAGAAGGAGGACGGCGACGCCGCCGTTGATCGCGGACGCGACGACCGAGATCCCGAGCCCGAGCCCCACGTTCTCGATTGGCTGGAGGTTTCGGAGGCGATCGACGGCCGCGACCGCGATGGCGGCCGCCGCCGCGAGGATCATCATTCCCTCGAAACCGCTCGAAAGGTATTCGGCTTTCGTCTGGCCGAACGCATAGGTGGCGTCCGCGGGCTTGCTCGCCCGCCAGAGGGCCCAGAGGGCGACGAGCGCCGCGAGGAGATTCACGCCGGATTCCGCCGCGTCGGACAGGAGACCGACCGAGCCGGTGATCTTCCACGCGCAGACTTTCAAACCGATCGTGGCGACGGCAGCCGCGATCGAGATTCCTGCGTAAAACGTTGCGGGACGATCCGCCATCGCCGGAAGGTTGAGAGGCCGTTTCGCGCTCGTCAAGCGGGAGGATGCATCAGCGTCCTGCTAGGCTCCGGGGATGCGGGCACTCGTCTGCGACGGGCCGGAGCGGGCGGCCCTCCGTGAGGTCGCGACCCCGGAGCCGGGGCCGGGCGAAGTCCTCGTCCGCGTGGCCGTCGCGCTCACGTGCGCGACGGATTTCAAGCTCCTGAGGAGAGGCCATCCGAAGATTCCGTTCCCTGTCGCGCTCGGCCACGAGTTCGCGGGGCGGATCGAGAAGGCGGGCGCGGGGGCGCGCTTCGCCGAGGGGGACCGCGTGACGTCGGCGGTGTCCGGGCCGTGCGGGAATTGCGGCGCATGCCGCGCGGGACGGGAAAACCTCTGTGAGACGGCATTCGACCTGCCGCTCTTCGGAGCGTTCGCGGACTTCCTTCTCGTCCCGGAGCGCATCGTGAAGAACGGGCTGAGGCGAATTCCGTCCGGACTCTCCGACGAGGCTGCCGCTCTCCTCGATCCGCTGGCGAGCGTCGTCCATGCACTCGGCCGGGTGAAGACGGCGGCTGCCGGCGGGGGCGCTCTGATCGTAGGCACCGGCCCGATAGCGGCGATGCTGTTTTTTCTTTTGAGGGGGAAAGAGGAAGAAAGAGAAATCGGCAAGACTGCCGACGTACGCCGAGTCGTCGTGGCTGGAAGGCGACCGGAGAAACTCGTTTTCTTTGAAAGGAATAGTGCGGACGTTGCGCGCATCGCGATGTCGCCGCGCTCGACCGGCTCCGGCGCGCCGCCCGTTCCCCTCTTTACCTTCAAAGAAGATCCACCGGTGCCTTTGCGCATCGAGAGTTCTCTCTTCTCTCTCGTCATCGACACGACCGGCGATCCCGGCGTGATCGCGGCGCTGCCGGCGCTCGCCGCGGACGGGGGGACGGTGCTCCTCTTCGCGGGGCTGCCCGCCGAGGCCCGTGTCTCCCTCGACGCACGCGCGATTCACTACCGCGAGGTGTCGATCGTGGGCTCGTTTCACTACACGCCCCGGGAAGCGGACGAGGCTCTCGCGCTCCTTTCGAAGGGCGCGGTCCCGGCCGCGGAGATCGTCTCTTCGAGCCGCCCTCTCGCCGACTGGCGGGCCGCGTTCGATCTCGCCCGGAGCGGAGCCGCGATGAAGATTGGTCTCGTCCCATGAAAGCGGTCCTCGTGCGGTCCCTCGACGACATCGCAATCGTGGAGATGGAGGCGCCCCGGCCGGGCCCCGGAGAGATCGTCGTCGCGATGAAGGTGGTCGGCATCTGCGGCAGCGACACGACGCCGTGGTACGTCGCGACGAAGGCTCCGGTCGTCCTCGGACACGAACCGTCTGGCGTCGTCGCGGAGACGGGGGCGGGCGTCACGTCGTTTCACGCGGGAGACCGCGTCGTCGTCCACCACCACGCCGCGTGCGGCGCCTGCCGATTCTGCAGCGCGGGCGAGGACGTCATGTGCGCGGAGTGGAAGAGGGCGCGCCTTCACCCGGGCGGTCTCGCCGAGTTCGTGCGCGTCGAGGCGGCCGCGGTCGTCACGGACACGCTGCGTTTCCAGGACAGCCTTTCCTTCGAGGACGGTGCCCTCGTCGAGCCGCTCGCCTGCGCCGTGAAGGCGGTGCGCCGCGCGCACGTTGCCTCGGGGGACTCCGTCGCCGTGATCGGGCTCGGGGCGAACGGCATCCTTCTCGGCCTCGTCTCGAAGGCCAGGGGCTGCTCGGGGCTCGTCGGCTGCGATCCGGATCCGGCGCGCCGTGCCCACGCGCTGAGGCTCGGCTTCGACCGCGCGATCGCGCCGGGTGACGCGCTCGGGGAAAACGACGTCGTGTTCGTGCTTCCCACGGCCGAGGAGGCCTTTCATGCGGCGCTCGCCTCCGCCGCTCCCGCGGCGCGCATCGTCTTCTACTCTCCCATCGAAGGGGGCAAGATCTGGCGGCTGGAGCCTCACTCCGCCTATCTCCGCGACCTCTCGCTCCTCTTCAGCTATTCGTGCGGGGCGGCCGACATGCGCGAAGCGCTCGGGCTCCTGGCGCGCGGCGCGGTCCGGTCCGCCGACCTCGTGACGCACCGGGTGCCGCTCGAGCGGGCCGCCGAGGCCTTCGCGCTGGCGCGCCGGGGGGGCGACGTCCTCAAGGTCGTCGTGACGTTCTGAAGAAACGTCTGGACGTCGTCCTCGTGGAGCGCGGGCTCGCCGAGTCGCGCACGCGGGCCGAGGCGCTCATCCTCGCGGGCCGCGTCTCCGTCGCCGGGCGCGAGCGGGTCAAACCGGGAACGCCGGTCGACCTGGACGCCGAAATCGAGGTGGGGGAACCCGCGCATCCGTGGGTTTCGCGCGGGGGCGTGAAGCTGGACTTCGGGCTCAGGCATTTCGGGATCGACGCGAAGGGGCGGATCTGTCTCGACGTCGGCGCCTCGACGGGCGGATTCACGGACGTGCTTCTCGCGCGAGGCGCGTCGCGGGTCTACGCCCTCGACGTCGGCTACGGTCAGCTCCACGCCCGCCTCAGGAACGACCCGCGCGTCGTCGTGCGCGAGAAGCTCAATGCGCGGTTCCTTTCACGAGCCGAAGTCCCCGATCTGCCGTCTCTCCTCGTCGCCGACGTGTCGTTCATTTCTCTCTCCCTTATCCTGCCCGCGGTCGTGCCTCTTCTGGCGGACGGAGCCGACGCCCTCCTCCTCGTGAAGCCGCAGTTCGAAGCCGGGCGAGGCGAGGTGGGGCGGGGTGGAATCGTGCGCGACGAGGGGGTCCGCGCGCGGGCCGTGGCCCGCGTGACGGCGGCCGCCGGGGCGCTCGGCCTCGCGAGCCGCGGGGTCATTCCGTCGCCGATCACGGGGGCGGAGGGAAACGTGGAGCTCCTCGCGGCGTTCCGCCGGAATCCCGCTACACTTCGGGGGTGAAATCCGCGCAGTCGGGAGGCCGCCGTGTGAGGCGCGTGGGTCTCGTGACCCGCCACCGGAGCCCGGCCGCGATCGCCCTCGCACGCAAGCTCGAGCGCCTGCTCGTCAAGCGGGGCATCACGGTCGTCCACGACCTCGAGTCGTCGCGCGCCCGCGGCGTTTCCGGCGGGGCCCCGCGCGCGCAGATCGCGCGGCTCGTCGATCTCGTCGTGACGCTCGGTGGCGATGGAACGCTTCTCTCGGTGGCCCGCCATCCGGCCCCCGGCGTCGCCGTGCTCGGAATCGACATCGGCACGCTGGGGTTTCTCACGACGTGCCGGCCGGACGCGGCCGGCCCGGTTCTCGAGGCGGCGCTCCTGGGGACGGCGCACGTCGAGAGGCGGCGCCTGCTGTCGGTGCGCGTGACGGAGGGCGCGCGCGCCCCGCGCGTCGCCCGCCACTACCGCGTCGTGAACGACGCCGTTCTTTCGAAGTCCGCCCTCGCGCGCATCGCCACGATCCGTGTCGACGTGGACGGCCGCCTGGTGTCGCGGTACCGCGGAGACGGGCTCATCGTGTCCACGCCGACCGGGTCCACCGCCTACAACCTCTCGGCGGGCGGGCCCATCCTCGAACCCACTTTGCCGGCGATCGTGCTTTCGCCGATCTGCCCGCACACGCTGACGCTCCGACCCCTCGTGCTCCCCGATTCGGTCCGGCTCGATCTCAGGGTGGAGAACGACCCCACGGACGTGTTCCTGACGCTGGACGGACAGGAAGGGTTCCCCGTGAGCTCCACGACGCGCATCTCGATTGCGCGCTCCTCCGAAACCGTGTCTTTGGTGCGGGCCTCGGAGGCTTCGTTCTTCGAGGTTCTCGCCGGAAAGCTCTCGTTCGGCGGCGAGCGGGAGAACGCGGCGCGGTAACGGAGAGATGCACCGCCTTCCGCAGCTCTCCCTCACCCAGGTCCGGCTCTTCCGCCTCTTCACGCTTCTTCTCGTCTTCTCACTCCTCGTCCTCTACGGGGTCTTCCGCTCGACGCGCTTCCAGGAGCTCCTGCGGCGAAGAACGGAAAGGCTCCTGACCGCGAAGATCGGGAGGACCGTGACGCTCGGCGGCTTCGACCTCGCGCTCGTCCCGTTTTCAATCCTCGTGCGCGACGTTTCCGTGGCGAACGATCCGCGCGGCCTCGCCGGAGCCATGTTCTCGGCATCCGAGATCGAGCTGCGCGGCCTGCCCACGATCACGAAAAGCCGTATCGACCTTCCGAAGCTCCGCGTCGTTTCGCCGCGCGTGGTCGTCGAGGCTTTCCCGGACGGCACCACGAATCTGACGGGGCCGCTCAAGGCCTTCTCGGGAGACGGAGGCGGGGGTCTCGACATCAGGCTTCAGGAGGCGATCGTCCAGAGGGCCTCGCTGAGGTTCCGGGACTGGGAGGCCGAAATCGATGCCCTGCTGCAGGACGCCGCGGTCACGGCCACGTCCGGGCGCAGCCGGACGGTGACGTACCTCGCGCTCGCGTGCCGCAAGGGCCGCTTCAAGCTCGAGAACAACGAAACTCTGGAATTCGCCCTCGGCGCGGAGGTGACGCTCGCGCCCGGGCGCGTGCACCTCACGGGCCTCAGGCTGCGCGGCGAGCGTCTGCAGGTCGAGGCCTCCGGGGGAATCGACGACCTGAAAAAGCCGATCCTCGCTCTCGTCGCGCGCGCCGAGACGACGGGGGAATCGCTGTCGAGAGTGTTTGGCCTCGGTCTTCCGCTGACGGGCGGCGTCCGGATGCACGGCACGATGCGGTTCGGCGAGCCGGGCGGTTTTCGTATTTTCGGCGCGTTCGATCTGCCCGCCGCCGCGTTCGGGCCCTTCCCGATGAGCGGCGAGGGCCTGATTCGCCTGGATCCGAAGGGGCTTCTCGTGAATCTGACGCGCGCGAACTACGCGGGGGGCACGCTGGAGGCCGTCATCCGGCTCGAAAGGCTCAAGAACCCGCCTCTTCCGGTGCGCATCGCGCTGCACGGCCACGGAATGGACTTCGAGCAGTTCATGGCCGACCTCGGACTCAAGGGCACGGGACTCATGGGGAGGGCGGACCTCGACTCGTCGCTCACGTTCGGGAAGGGAGGGATCGAGCACGCGGACGGCATCGGACGGATCCGTGTCACGGGCGCAGACGGCATGCGTTCGGCGGTGCGCGGGCGCTTCGCCTTGCCGGTTTCCGGGGGCGGCGCCCTGCAGGTTCGCGACGGACACCTTCTCTTTTCCGGGGTGCCGTTCACGACGGCCGGGGGCGCGCGGATCCGACTCGACGGCGGCCTCCGGCTCGGGACCTGGGAACCCGATCTCCAGTTCGACATCGCCGCGGACGATCTCGCCGAGGTCGAGCGCCTCGCCGACAACTTCTATCCCGCGATCCAGAACGAGCCTCTGACGCCTCCCTTGAAGCTCGGAGGCGCCGGCCGCATCGTCGCGCAATTGACCCGCAGCTTCGGCGATCCGCGGGTCGAGGGCCGCCTCACGGCCTCCCAATTCGTGCTGCGCGGCGTGCCGTTCGGGACGGCGTCGGCGGAGTTTCTCGTGGACCACAACGTGGCCACGTTTTCGCCGTTCACGGCGAAGGACGGAGATGCCGGGCTCTCCCTCACGGGAAAGATCGGCTGGGGCGGGCCCCTCGCCGGCGCCTACCGTCTGGACGGTCTCACGGGGGATTTTTCGCGGTGGCCGATCGAGCGCGTGATGGCGTTTCTCGACTTCGACATTCCGATCACCGGCGCGGCCACGGGGCGGCTGCCGCTCGACGGGGTGACGCCCGCCGTGACGGGTCGCATCCCGCTCGTCCTGACGGACGCGAGCGTCTGGGGGCAGAAGCTTGACCGTCTCGAAGGCGTCGTGGCCTTCGAAAAGGACCGGATCGTGATCGAGAACGCGACGGCGCAGCTCGAGGCCGGAACCGCGAAAGCGAGCGGTTACTTCCGCTACCGGGATGGCGCGTACGCCCTCGATCTCGACGCTCAGGCCATGCCGGTGAACCGCCTCGACGCGGCGACGGGGCTCGCGCTGACGGGCTCACTCTCGGGGCACGTGAGTGGCTCGGGAACCGTCGACCACCCGAACCTCGACGTGGCGGCGCACATCGCCGACGCGGCGTGGAGCGGCAGTCCGCTCGGGCGCGCGGGAACCGAAGTCGAAGTGCGCGCGAAAGCCGATCGCGGCGCGTTCAACTTCTTCGTCCGCGCCCCGGAGGCGGCCGAGATCACCCTCGCGCCCGACGGCCTGGACGGCCGCTGGCGAGCCCGGCTCGACGTCGCGTCGCTGGCTCCCTTCGCCTCGCTGCTCGGCGCCCCCGAGGATGCGCGACTCGACGGGTGCCTCGTCGCCGAGGCGTCCCTGACGGCGGGGAAAGAACTCGCGGCGTGGCGCGGCGAAGGCGCGGTATCGGCCGCACGCGTCACGGCGTTCGGGCGGACCCTCGAGCTTCGGGGAACCGCGCCGCTGCGTGTCGCGGACGGAAAGATGCTCCTCGAACGGCTCACGCTCGCCGAGGCGCCTCGCCCGGATCTCCCTCCAGGGACGGCGACGGCCTTGACGATCTCGGGAAGCGCCGGTCTCGTCCTTCCCCGCGCGCTCGATCTTTCGGTGATCGGCTCTTTCGACGCGGCTCTCCTCAAACCGGCTCTCTCGGGGATGAACGCGGCCGGACGCGCCAGCGTCGACCTGAAGATCGGCGGCACGGCCGCGGCGCCGGCCCTGACGGGGCGCGCGGCGCTGGATGGCGTCGACGTGTCGAGTCCGGGCGGCACGGCGCTCGAGGCGATCACGGGAACGCTCCTGTTCTCGGAGGACCGGGTCACCCTCTCGGACGTCGCGCTTCGCTACAGCGGCGGCACGGTGGCCGTGGGCGGATTCGTGGCGCTCTCGGGCCTCCGGCCCACTTCCCTCAGGCTGAGCGCGCACGTCTCACACGTCCGCTATTCACCCTTCGACGGCTTCCGGGGCACGTTCTCCGGAGATCTCGTCTTTCTGGGCGACACGACCCTGCGGTCCGTGCGCGGCGACCTCGTCTTCGACAGGGCGCTCTACAGCCGGGACTTCTCGCTGGACATCGCCTCGCTCCTCGCGCGCAAAAGAGACGCGGCCACGAGCGCGAGCCCGACGTCGTTCGACGCCGTGGCGCTCGACGTGAGGCTCGAGGCCCCGCCGTCCTCGATCGAAGTGCGCGCAAACGTCGCCCGTCTGAAGCTCTCGGGCGAGCTCTTCGTTCGGGGCACGGTCGGCCACCCCCTGCTTTTCGGCGAGGTCGACGCGGAGGAAGGCGGACGCCTCACGCTGCAAGGACAGCACTACGAGCTCGTTTCCGGGAAGATTCTCTTCTCGAATCCGCTCCGCATAGAGCCCTTCTTCGAGATCGAGGCGCGGGGCACGATCAATCGTTACCAGGTCACGTTCGGCCTGACGGGGACGCCCTCGCGCCTCGCGCCGAGGTTCTCGTCGGACCCCCAGCTTTCGGAGGCGCAAATCGTCTCTCTCATGGCCACGGGCGACGTTCCGCAGAGCGCGGGCGCACCTGTCGGGCCGGCCCCGAACTCCTCCGACGAATCGGTCTCGAAGGCCGCGCGCGAGCTCCTCGCGAGTCTCGCGACCGAAGCCGTCACGAGCCGGACGAAGGACTTTTTCCGGCTGGACCGGTTCCAGATCGATCCGACGGTCACGGGCACGTCGTTCGACGCGCCGCGCGTCACGGTGGGCAAGAGTCTCGGCAAGAATTTCAACGCCACCGTCTCTTTCGTTCTGTCGAGCAATCAGCAGCAGATCATCACGCTCGACTATCAGTTGTCTCCCGCCGCCGCCATCCTGGCCAAGCTCGACGAGACCGGGGTCTACTCTCTCGAACTCCGGATCCGGCAGCGCTTGCGATGAGAATCCTCCGCGCTGCTCTGTTCGCCGCCGCGGCGGTATTTCTCGCGGCGGGCGGTTCCGCGGCGACGTCGTACGGGACCGGGATCGCGTCGCTGTCGTTCCGCGGGGACGCGTCTCTGGACACGCACCGACTCGAGGCGCTCACGGAGCTCAAGAAAGGCCGCACCCTCACGGATGAGGCCGTGAGAACGAGCCTCCGCAACCTTTTCGCGACGCGGCTCTTTTCCGACCTCGCCGTCGAGGCGTCTCCTTCCCCGGCCGGTGCGATCGTCGTGGTCGTTTTCGCGGCGGCGCCACGGATCGAGCGTCTGGAAATCTCGCCGGGCGTTCCGGCCTCCGGCCGCGTTCTCGACGCCGTGGGGCTCGGGGCGGGCGATCCCTGGCAGAACGACCTCAAGCCCCGGTACGAAGACGCGATCCGGCGCGTTCTCCGCGACGAGGGGCACTTCGATCCGAAGATCGCGACGGTCGTCGAGGCGGGGGCCGACGAGACGAGCGTCCGCGTCCGCTTCGAGGTGGGGAAGGGCCCGCGCGCGACGGCGGGACGCCCTCTGTTTTCGTCCGCGCCCTCTCCTCTCGACGAGACAGCCCTTCTCGCCAAGGCGAAGTCGAAGCCCGGGAAGCCGTATCGCGGCGCCGCGGCGCGCGAGGACGCCGAGCGCTTCGCGACCACCTACCGGCGCCTCGGGTTTTCGCGGGCCGAGGTCCGGCTCGAGGACGAGAGCTACGACGCCGCGTCGGCGACGGTGACGCCCCGTTACGCTCTTTTCGTCGGTCCGCGCGTCGTCCTCAAGGTCACGGGAGAGAGCGAAAGCGTGGTGCGGAAGCACCCGGATTCGCCCTGGTCGCGAGGAGAGCCGTCCGACGAGGACTCGCTTCAGGTTCTGAAGGACGGGCTCCGCCGCACGTATCAGGAGAGAGGCTACGCGCGCGCGAAAGTGGACGTCACGTTCGAGACGACGCCGGACGAGGAGCTCGTGGCGTTCGCGATCGAAAAAGGGGAGCGCTGGACGATTGCCGGGGTGAAGGTGACCGGCGTCGTCAGCCTTCCAAAGAGCGCCGTTTGGGCCGCGCTTCAAACGCGCGCGCGCGGCCTCCTCTGGACCGGACGCTACGTGGACGGAGAGGCCGCCGCGGACCGGGACGCCCTGCAGTCGTTCTACCACGCGAACGGATTCCGGAACGCCCGCGTCCTGCCGCCCGAAGCGGCGGACGGCGCGGCACGGGACACCCTGATCGTCACGTTCCGCGTCGAGGAGGGAATCCGCACGATCGTGAGCACGCGGACCGTGACCGGTGTGACGAGCGTGCCGGAGGACGTCCTCGTGCCCCGGCTCGCCGTCCGCGCGGGACTTCCGTACTCCGAGTCGAACGTGAGCGACGACGCGGCGCTGCTCCAGTCGCTGTACGTGGACCGCGGTTACGTGGACGCGAAAGTGGAAGCCACGGCACGCTTCCTTGACCCCGTGCCGCCCGAGGGAGAGCGCGCCGAGGTGCTCTACGCCGTGACGGAGGGAAAGCCCGTCGTCTTCGGCAAGACGATCCTGCGCGGGAACCGGCGCACGCAGCCCTTCATCGTGGAAGACCGCCTCGCGAACAAGGAGGGCTCGCCGTTCTCGCTCACGAAGCTCCTCGAGACGCAGCAGAGTCTCGCGCGCCTCGGGATCTTCCAGAAGATCGAGCTTTCGACGTTTCCGACTGATCCCGAGACGCTGTCGCGGGCGGTCCTCGTCACGGTTTCCGAGGCGCGGCCGTGGAGCCTCACGTACGGGGTCGGCGCCGAGTACGCGCCGCAGGCGCCCAGCACCCAGCTTTCCGCGCGCCTTTCCCTCGGTGTCTCCTACAACAACCTCTTCGGGCGCGCCCTCGAGGTGAGCGGGGAAGGGCGCATCTCGAACCGGGATCCGCGCATCATCCTCTCGGCACGCGATCGGTCGCTCTTCGGCGGGAAGATCCCGATCTCCCTGGCCGGCTACCAGACGAACGATTATTTCTCGGCGATCCAGGTCAGGAGGACGGGCGGCTTCCTCCAGGCGGAATACCGGCCTTCGGCCTCGCTGAGGACGGGTCTGCGCTATCAATACGAGCTCGTCAGTCCCAGTTCCGATCCCGGGCTCGGGGCCGACCAGAGGCTCAATCAGCCGAGCCGCATCAGCTCGGTCGCCGGCGGCGTGACCTGGGACCGACGCAACGACCCCTTGAACCCGAGCGCGGGGACGTTTCTCGCCGCCGACGTCAAGTACGCGTTTCCGTTTCTGGCGGCCGACGCAGACTTCGTGAAGGCTCTGCTTCAGGCTGCCCTCTATCGGCCTTACGGATCGACGCGCCTCGTCTTCTCGGTCCGCGGCGGCGTGATCTGGAACGCCCAGGCGTGCGACGTCTTGCCTCGCGACTCCGCTCTCTGCAGCCCCAACCTGATCGTCCCCGTGCCGGAACGCCTGTTCGCAGGCGGTTCGTCCACGCACCGCGCCTTCGCGCGCGACAATCTCGGCATCCCGGGCGAGACGCTGAACGCGGACGGAGTGGGAGTGGGCGGCACGGTGCAGCTCGTCGCGAACGCCGAATGGCGCATTCCCGTCGCGAGCAGCTTCGAGGTGGCGCTCTTTTTCGACATCGGCAACGTGTGGGCCGATCCGAAGGGCGTGGACCTCGGGCTGCTCCGGTCCGGCGCCGGAGTCGGCCTCCACTATCAGACCCCCGTGGGCCCGATCCGGCTCGAGTACGGCCTGAAACTGGACCGCAAGCCGGGCGAAGATGCTGGGGCCTTCGCGTTTTCGGTCGGTTATCCCTTCTGAGGGCGGCTCGGCGCCGGTTCACGCGAGCCTGACGCCCCCCGCGTGGGATTACAATGGTTCGTGCCCCGCTTCACGGTTCTCGAGACGTCGGCTCTGTTCTCGAGCCGCGTCAAGTACGACTACCTGTTCGAGATGGAGATGTGGCTGAAGGGCCTCGAGCGCTTCTTTCAGATCGATTGCCTGCCCCTTTCCGCGTTCGAACGGTCGCACGCTTCCCTCAAGAATTACGTTGAAGAAGTCGGAGCCGTGCGCGCCGGAGTGGCCCACATGGCGATGCTCGCCACCCAGCTCCTTGGGGAAGGCAAGGAAGATCTCGCGTCGTTTCTGCTCTATCTCGACAGCCAGGTCGCCCGGACGGGCAGCGGCGAGATGCCGGCGCGGCGGCGCGGAGAGAATGCCGAGACGGAGTTTGCCCTCGTCGTCGAGAAGCTCGACGATTTCGCGAAGATCCTCGACGAGATTTCGGGGGCGCCGTTCGTCCCGCTCCAGACGTATCTCTCCCTGGGGCGGATCGTGGTCGGCACGCTCCGGCAGGACCCCAACCTCGGCGTCCTCTTTCGCGAGAACCTGCGCCCCGTCCTCGACAAGGAGTCGAAGCAGTCGCTCGGCCGCGTGCTCGGAAGCCTGCCCGAGCCGGCGCACCGGGGAGCCCTCGCCGCCCTGTTCGTCGCGCTCTTCAAGGGCCTGCGCTACGCCGAGCGGGCGCGTACGGCGGCCGAGTCGCCCGCGACGCGCAAGCGCGCGCTCCTGATCTTCAGCCTCCTTCGGGGCGAGAGCGATTCGATCGCCTCCTTCATCTCGAAGCGGCTCGCGCCGCGTTTCTCCGAAGGGACGGTCCAGTCCGAGGGGTTGCGGCGCATCGTGACCGCGCTCGACGCCGAGGTCCGAAAAGTCATGGACGTCGAGCTCGTGGACGTCGTCCTCATGAAAGACCCGGCGCTCGTCCTCACGCGCCTCGAAGACGCCGCCGCGCTCCTCAGGGATCTCTATCAGCAGAGCGTGATCTCGCTGGCCGAGACGTTCTCGTCGGGGCTCGACGAGCGCACGCTCTTCCCCGAGTACCGCACGCGGCTCGACCAGAGCCTCGTTCTCCGCGACGAGCTGGCCCAGCTCGTGAAGGCGACCCACGATTTCGTCAAGGCGCCCGACAAGAAGTCGCTCCGCGCGCTGGTGGGCGAGCTCGAGTCCTTCCGCCGCAGCGGCATGCGCCACCTCATGTTCAAGGACTGGTCGCTCTTCGAAAGGTTCCTCGCCGGTTTCTCCCGGGAGCGTCCCCCGCGCTCGTTCCTGCCGGCCGCCCACCAGTTCGAGGGCTTCCTGAAGACGCTCGTGAAGGAGATCGGCAAGAGGTCGGTCCTTGCGAATCATCCCTTCAAGGGATTCCGCCTCGACGGCAGCACGCCGGCCGGCGGTCCGGGCGCGTCCCGCTACAATTGAAGGCGGCGGCGCGACGCGCCGTGCGATCGCGAAAGGACCAGCAACGTGGGATTCGTTTCCGTCACCGAAGCCGCGGCCGCTTACAAAGAAGGCCGGTTCGTCATCATCGTCGATGACGAGGACCGCGAGAACGAAGGCGACCTCTGCCTCGCGGCCGAGCACGTCACCGCCGCCGGAATCAACTTCATGGCCCGCGAAGGGCGCGGGCTCGTGTGCGTCTCGCTCACGGAGGAGCGCTGCGACGAGCTGGACCTCCACCCCATGGTCGAGCAGAACACGTCGAACTACGGCACGGCTTTCACGGTCTCCGTCGAGGCCCGCGGCAAGACGACCACGGGGATCTCGGCGGCCGACCGCGCGGTGACGGTGAAAACGCTCATCGATCCGAAGACGAAGCCCCGGGACCTCCTTCGGCCGGGCCACACGTTCCCGCTCCGTGCCCGAAAGGGCGGTGTTCTGAAGCGGGCCGGACAGACGGAGGCCTCGGTCGACCTCGCGCGCATCGCGGGCCTGTCGCCCGCCGCCGTCATCTGCGAGATCATGAACGAGGACGGCACGATGGCCCGGGTGCCCGACCTGCTTGCTTTCGCGGGGAAGCACGACATTCCAATCGTCTCGGTGGCCGACATCATTCGCCATCGGATGCGTACGGAACGACTCGTGCACCGGATCGCCTCCCCGATGCTGCCGACCGCCCACGGCACGTTCCGCGTCGTCGCATACCGGTCCGAGGTCACGAACGAAGAGCACGTGGCCCTCGTCGCAGGCACCTGGACGGAGGACGAACCGGTCCTCGTGCGCGTGCACTCGTCCTGCCTCACGGGAGACGTTTTCGGATCGGAGCGCTGCGACTGCGGCGCCCAGCTCCACCGGGCGATGGATCTCGTCGGGGAGGCGGGCAAGGGCGTCGTGCTCTATCTCCTGCAGGAGGGCCGCGGGATCGGCCTCGTGAACAAGCTGCGCGCTTACGAATTGCAGGAGCAGGGCCTCGACACGGTCGCCGCGAACGAGAAGCTCGGCTTCGCGCCGGACGTCCGGGATTACGGCATCGGTTGCCAGATCCTGCGGGATCTCGGCGTGCGAAAGATCCGCCTCCTCACGAACAACCCGTCGAAGTACGTCGCCATCGACGGGTA
>DASVJU010000176.1:0-7571 GCA_036385755.1 Thermoanaerobaculia bacterium | reverse complement strand
GCGGTGGCAAAAGGCGCGCGTGTCCTCGTCGGTGGCGCGCGACGCGGAAGCGGCCCCGGCCTCTTCTTCGAGCCTACGGTCCTGTCGGGCACGACGCACGACATGGAGGTCATGCGCGAGGAGACGTTCGGCCCCCTCGTCCCGGTCATGCGCTTTTGGGAAAACGCCGAGGCGCTCCACCTCGCGAACGACACGCATCTCGGACTCAACGCGACGGTCTTCGGACCGCCCGCCGAGGCCGAGGCCTTCGCGCGCCGTCTGAATTCCGGCCAGGCGATCGTGAACGACGTCCTCATCAACTACTTCGTCGTGGAGTCTCCCCTCGGCGGCTGGCGGGCGAGCGGGCTCGGCGTCCGTCACGGAATCGAGGGCCTGAGGCAGTGGACCCGCGTCGAGGCGATCACGATGCGGCGCCCTCTCCTGGCGCCCGTGGATCGATTTCTCGCAAAGTGCCTCGCGTTTCCGTACGACCCGCGCGTGCTCCATGTCTTGCGCGTTGCGATGCGGCTCCTGTACAGGCGCACTCTCGCCGCGAAGCTGCGCCGGCCGTCCTGACGCCGCTCGCCCCAAAATTGAGGGGCCTTACAATCGCTCGGATGAAGGCTGTTCGCTTCGTCTTCTCCGCGTTCGCGGCTTCCGTCGTACTTTCATTTCCCGCGGGCGCCCAGACCCGCACGCCAGCGCCGGCCACGGCGCCCGGACTCCTCGTCACCACGGGAAGCACGGCCCCGAAGGGCGGCTCCCAGGCGAACGTCGAGGACGTGCGCGTCCTCAATGGCGGCGTGGCCGACCCCTTCGAGCTCGAGCGTCTCGGCCTCGCCGCCGTGAACGCGAACCAGCTCGACCGCGCCCGATCCCTCTTCGAGCAGGCCTGGAAGCGCGGCGAGCTTCCCTCGGCGGCCTACAATCTCGCCTGTCTCGACGCCCGCTCGGGTCGCTCCGATCAGGCGTTCGCGCGGCTCGAAAGGGCGATTGCCGCGGGTTTCGACGACGGAGTCTCGCTCGAGAAGGATCCCGACCTCGCTCCGCTCCGCGGCAAGCCGCGGTTCGCCTCGATCGTGTCTGGCGCCGCGAAGAACCGCGCCGCGGGGGACGCCGCCGTCGTGAAAGAGGGCGTCTTCCTGCTGCCGAAAGAGAAGGCGCTCGCCGTTCTCCTCCTTCTCCACGACAAGGAGTCGGATCCCTTCACCGTGAGCGGCCCGTTTGCCGACGTCGCTCTCTCGCATCGCCTGCTCGTGGCGGCGCCCCGCGGCCCCGGGCGCTCGGCGAAGCGGCGCTTCGGCTGGGGGTCGGCCGAGCGCGCCGAAAAGGCGATCGACGCGGCCGTCGCCGCCGCCCGCGCGAAGGCCGGAGACCCGAAGCTCCCCGCGTACATCGTGGGAGTCGGGCGGGGCGGGACGGAAGTCTTCCGCGTGGCTGCCCGCAAGCCCGCCGGCACGTTCGCGGGAGTCGGGTCGATCGGCGGGCCTTTCGACCCGGGGACGGCGCCGAATCCGGCCGGGCTTCGCGGAGCACGGCTCTTCCTGGGGTTCTCCCGCGATGCCGGGCCGGCCGAGCTCTCCGCGGGCCGGCGCGGCATCGAGGTCCTCCGGCAGCAGGGGTTTCAGCCCCTCGTCGCCGAGTGGCCGGGGGCGGGCACGGGTCTTCCGAAAGACGCCGCGCGCGCGGTGAAAGAGGTGCTCGACGCCTTCGCGGGGCGGGCGCCCGCCGTGGCGCGCTGAGTCCCGCATGGCCGTCGACTTCTACCGGCACTCCCTCGGTGAGGACGAGAAGGCGGCGGTCCGCGGCGTCCTCGATTCGCTCTTCCTGACGACGGGACAGAAGGTTTACGCGTTCGAAAAGGCGTTCGAGGAGTATCTCGGCGTGGCCGCCGTCGTCTGCACGGCGCACGCCACCGCTTCCCTGCATCTCGCGATGCTCGCGGCGGGCATCGGCCCGGGCGACGAGGTCGTCACGACGCCGATGACGTTCCTCTCCTCGTCGAACGCCGTTTTGTACGCGGGCGGGACCCCCGTCTTCGTCGACGTCGATTCCGCGACGGCGAACATCGATCCCGCCGCCGTCGCGGCCGCGATCACGCCGCGCACGAAGGCCATCGTCGCGGTCGACCTGTACGGCCTCATGGCCGACATGGCGGGGCTGCGGGCCATCGCAAATCGACACGGGCTTTCGCTCGTGGAGGACGCCGCGCACTGCGTCGAGGGGCGGCGCGACGGCTTCGGGCCCGGACAGCTCGCCGACTATGGCTGCTTCAGCTTCTACGCGACGAAGAACCTCACGTGCGGCGAAGGCGGCGCGATCACGGCGCGCGACAGCGCGAAGAAGACTCTGCTCCGGCAGCTCGGCTCGCACGGCATGTCGAAAAACGCCGCCGACCGCTATGCCGGGAAATACCAGCACTGGGACATGGAACGCCTCGGGTACAAGTACAACCTGTCGGACGTGAATGCCGCGCTGCTCCTCCCGCAGCTCCCGAAGCTCGCGGACCGGCTCCTGCGCCGCGAGGAGATCTGCCGAAAGTACGAGGCGGCGTTTCGCGAAACGGCCGGAGTCTCGTTCCCGGTCGTGCCGGACGGCATGACGTCGGGGCGGCACCTCTTCACGATCTGGGTCGATCCCGCGAGGCGGGACGCGGTTCTCGCGGGGATCCAGGCGCGCGGAGTCGGCGTCGCGGTGAACTACCGCGCCGTCCACCTCACGAAGTTCTACCGGGAACGTTTCGGCTTCCGCCGCGGCATGTTCCCCGAGGCCGAGCGCATCGGCGACTCCACGATCACGATCCCGCTCTGGCCCGCGATGACGGATGCGCAGGTGGACGAGGTGATTGCGGCGGTCAAGGGAGCGGTCGCGGAAGGCACCTGAACGGCGGACTCAGCCTGGCCCCGTCATCTCGACGATCTTCAGGATGTCCGAGCCGGGGTCGAGCGCAATCCCGGCCACGAACTTCGTGGTTGGGTTTGGCACGGCGACCGTCGTCGTGACCCCCGTCAGATGCACGGCGACGTCGTACGTCGAGCCGTCGACGTACGTGATCCGGACCGGGAGCGGAAAGACGTAGAACGGATTGTCGTTCGGCCCCGCGACGGGATGGACGACAGAATGGCCCTGGGTCTGCATGACCGTGAGCGTCACCGTCGAGGCGTCCAGGGAGGTCCGGAACGTCGCCCGGAACGTCGGACGGAACTGCGTCTCGAGCCACTGGTCCCAGAACTGTTTGAGGTCGAGACCCGTCCTCTTCTCGAAAAGCGCGCGCAGATCGCCGCGGGTCGCCGTGCCCCAGGCGTGCGCGTCGCCGTACGCGCGCAACCCGGAGAAGAACGCGTCGTCGCCGACGAGCCGGCGCAGCATGTGAAGGAAGTAGGCTCCCTTGTTGTAGACGGCTCCCGTGTACCTGAAGGGATCCGCGGGGTCGGCGACGACCGCCTGTGCGAGGCGCCCGCCGTAGAGCCCGTCGTCGTACGACGCGTGAAGTGTGGCTCCGGGGTTCAGGCCCCGCGCCTTCTCGAGATAGAGGACCTCGCCGTACGTCGCGAAACCCTCGTTGAGCCAGATGTCGTCCCATGTGCGCATCGTCACGCGGTCGCCCCACCAGTCGTGCGTGAGCTCGTGTACGAGGAGGGTCGTGATGTCGCGGGCCGTGTTCGCGAGGATGCTCGTGCCGATCGACGTCAGCGTCGGGTGCTCCATTCCGCCCGGGAAGGACGACGCGACGATGCCGTACTTCGTGTCGATGAACGGATACTCGCCGAACATCGAGGCCTGCGTCGCGATGTGGTTCCTGATCTCCGAGAGGCGCGCGACGTTCTCCGCCGCGTACTCGGGCAAAAGGTACGAGCGGATCGGCATGATGCGCCCGTCCATCGCCTTGTAGGCGTCGTCGACGGTCACGTAGTTCGCGACGTTCAGCGAGACGAGATACGTCGAGATGGCCTGCGGGAGCTTCCACGTGTAGGTGCTCCGGCCGCCGCCCGCGTCCGCGACCTGGACCGCCCCCGCGGACGCCGCGACGTAGCCGGCCGGGACCGTCGCATGGACGGTGGTGACGGCCTTGTCTTTCGGGTCGTCCACGCATGGCCAGAAAGTACGAGCGAGGAACGGCTCGGCGACG
The DNA here is from genome assembly GCA_036385755.1 of Thermoanaerobaculia bacterium. GTDB lineage: Bacteria > Acidobacteriota > Thermoanaerobaculia > UBA5066 > UBA5066 > Fen-183. The sequence continues at coordinate 3,463 of DASVJU010000176.1, read as the reverse complement.
CTCGTCGCCGCCCATCCGCCCGCGTGCTGCCAGAAGTCGAGCGCGGACGCCGCGGGCGGGATGCCGCGATAGGAGACCGAAAGGGTCGCGCGGTCCGTGGCGCCGAGAGGCGGCTCGAACGGAATCACGAGCTTGCCTCCTGCGTGCGTCGCGGTCACGTCGAGTCCGTCGCGCTGGACCGACGACACGGCGAATGCGTCGTCGAGGTCGAGGGCGAGGGAGGTCGTCCGGGACGCAAAGCCCGCCACGCGGATCACGGTCGTGCCCGACAGAAATCGGATCGCGGGATCGATGTCGAAGGAGATGTCGTACGAGACGACGTCGAGGCCCCGGTCCGTTCCCTCGACCGAGGGCGGGACGGCGCCGCTCAGGACGCGGGCACGGGCGGCGGCCTCGAAGCGCGCGCGCTTGGCGGCGGCTTCGACGTGCTCCCTGAGAGGGCTCCGGTCGATGCCGAGCTCCGGAAGCCGGGCGCCCGCGCGATACGCGCCTCCCGCGAGAAGGGCCGCGAGCGAAAACGCGCCCGCGAGCCGTAACCGGTCCGTCATGTCCGCGATTCTAGAGCGCCTTCCCGACGGCCTCGCCGCACGCGATGCGTTCACCCAGCGCGATGCCGTCGCGGAAGCCCGAGGTCACGTGCAGGGCGCCGGAAGCTTCCGCCTCGAGGGCGGCGAGATCCGCGTCGAGAGCCGCGAGCGTGCGGTGGTGACCGAGCGGCATCTGCGGGATCGCCTCGGGCCATCGCGCGATCCACGAGCGCGCTGGCGGACCGAGGCGCGGGAAGAGCCGGGCCACTTCGGAACCCGCCACCGCGAGGAGATCGGCGTCCGGCGCGCCCGCGAACGCGCGGTCGAGCGCGCCGCCGAGGAACGACGTCGTCAGGACGAAGCCCGCGGGCGCCCTGCCCGTGAAGAGCGCCGCGGGATAAAGGATTCCGAGGGAGCGGAACCCCTCCACCTGCGGGATGAGTCCGCCGAACCCGCGCGGCGCGTCGGCCGGTGACGCCGGAGCCCGATGGGCCGCAAGGACGACGGTCACCGGCGAGGACGGCACGGCGGCGAGGGCGGGGGCGGAACGCGTCAGCACGCCGCCGAAGAGCCGTGCCGTCGCAGGGGCCGAGAGAGTCGAGACGAGGACGTCGGCGTCGAAGGCGCGTCCGTCGGCCGTGTGCACGCGCCAGCGCGAGCCGGGGCCGGGGAGAGGACCGTCGATTGCGACGGCTGCCACGTTCGTTTCGAGGCGGCACCCGGGTCGCGCGGCCAGGCGGCTCTGAAGATTTTCTATGAGGGTAAAGAGACCGCCGGAAAATGTGAGCGTTCTCGCCCGGTGGCGCGCGGGTGCCGCGCCGCCGTTGCCGCCGCCCTTCTCCTCTTTCTTCCTCTTTCTAAGAAGTCCCCTTACGACGCTCCCCGAAGCTCCTTCCGCCTCCCAGAGGCGCGGGAAGGCGGAACGAATGGAAAGAGCGTGCGGGTCGCCCGCGTAGACGCCGGAGACCATCGGTCCCGCGCCGTAGAGGGCGGCTTCCTCGCCGAAGCGGCGCGCGAAGAACGAGTGGACGCTTTCGTCGTCGAGCGACGCGGGCCGCGGCGCGACGAACGGCTCCTTGAGGAGGCGGAGCTTTCCTCTCGTCGAAAACACCTTGTTGAACAGCGCTGCCGGTCCGGGCACGATCGCGCGGGGGGAGCCGCCGCGCGCGATCCAGCGCGGCGCCTTGCCGTCGGCGGCGACGGCTTCGCCCTCGAGACCGAGATCGAGGAGAAGGCGCTCGGCGGCTTCGCTCGTGAGGAGCGTGTTCGGCCCGCACTCGAGCGTGAATCCGTCCTCCCGAATCGTCCGGACCGAACCGCCTGCGCGGGCACCGGCCTCGAGGACGATCGTCTCGCCCGTCGACGCTCGGCGGAACGCGGCCGTAAGGCCGGCGATCCCGGCCCCGAGGACGACGACGCGCGTCACGACGCGGTCTTCTCGACGATGTCCGCGAGAGCCCGAATGAACTTCGGGTGGTCGTTGAGCCCCTCGGCCACCGCGTAGTGCGGGATACCGAGCCGCGCGGCCGCGCCCGCGAAGAGGAGCCGGATTTCGTAGAGCGTCTCGACGTGGTCGGACACGAACGCGACGGGGACGACGACGACCTGCTTCACGCCCTCTCTCGCGAGGTCGAGGAGAACCTCGGGAGTCGAGGGTCCGAGCCATGCGACGGGCCCGACCTTCGACTGGTAGCCGAGGCGCGAGGGAAAGCGGTCCCCGAGCGCCGCGTCGATCGCCTTCGCCGTGCTTTCGACCTGGGCGGGGTACGGATCCTTCTGCGAGACGACGGTCTTCACGGGCAGCGAGTGAGCGGAATAGAGGATCACGGTTTTCGAGGGATCGGCGTCGGGCATCGCCGCGTGTGCCTTCCGGATGATGTCCGCGTGCGCCTCGACGAACGCGGGCTCGTCGTACCAGGCGTCGGGCGCGTTCGTTCGCGCCGGGCTCCAGCCCATCTTCGCGAGGGCGGACGTCACGCGGTTGAACGAGCCGCGTGTCGTCGTGACGGAGTACTGCGGGTAGAGGGGCAGGACGAAGAGGCGCGTCGCGCCGGCCTTCCGGAGGTCCTCGAGCGCGTCCTCGACGAACGGAAAGGAGCACGTCATCCCCACGCGGACGACGGGCGCAGGACCGGCGCCCCCGAACCGCTCCCTTAGCTCGGCCTCGAGGAGGCGGGCCTGCGTCTCGGACCACCTGCGGATCGGCGACCAGTTGATGCGCTCGTACGTCGCGGCGGACTTCGGGGCGCGCGCCGTCGCGATGAGCCACGCGACGGCCTTCCGGAGGGGCGCGAAAGGGATCCCGAGGATTTCCGGATCTACGAAGAGTTCATACAGAAAGGGGCGGAGTTCCGCTCGAGAAGCCGGTCCCCCCAGTTGAACGAGCAGAACCCCGAGACGGTCGGGCGCGATCACAGCGTCCGGGAGAAGATCTTCGGCGCGTCCGCGGCCTTCTTCTCGAGATATTCGTCGAACAGCATGGCGACGTTCCGGATGAAGATCCGCCCCATCGTCGTCACCCGGATTTCGTCCGGGGTGACCTCGACCATCCCGTCGCTCACGAGCTCGGGGAGGCGCGCCGCGGCCGAGGCGAACGTCCCGTCGAACGAAGCGAGCCCCCAGGCGCGCTCGACGTCCCGCTTGTCGATGACACAGTGGCAGAGGAGCCGCGAGATGACGTCCGACCTCAGGAAATCGGCCGGCGTCAGCCGGTGGCCTTTCACGGTCGCGAAGCGCCCGTCCTTCGTCGCCTCGTGGTAGGTGGCGTAGTCCTTCGTGTTCTGGACGAACATGTCGTCGATCGAGCCGATCGCCGAGACGCCGAGCCCGTAGAGGTCGCACCCCGCGTGCGTCGTGTAGCCCTGAAAGTTGCGGTGGAGCGTGCGGTCCTTCTGCGCCTTCACGATCTCGTCGTGGGGCAGCGCGAAGTGGTCCAT
>DASVJU010000175.1:0-9814 GCA_036385755.1 Thermoanaerobaculia bacterium | reverse complement strand
TCGTGAGTGGCCGGCTTCGGGGACGGGAACCCGAAGGCGAGGCGCTGCACATCCAGGAACAGGGCGAATCCCTCGAGCGGCGTCCCTTCGTCGAGCGTCTCGACGTCGAGGCCTGCCACGGCCGGCGCAGCCCGCTCACGTCCGCGCGCGCACACCATGAGCCGCGCCCGGTTCTCCAGGATGAAGCCGTGGGTCTCGAGGGCCGCGGAGAGAGCGGGCGCACAGGCTTCGACGAACTCGAATCGGGGCACGCGGCGGCGGGCGTGGAATTCCGCCCGCAGGCGCTCCAGAGGCGCCGCGAGCGCCGGGAGCGGCGCCAACGAGGCGTCGGGAATCGCATAGTTGAAGAAAGGAAGCGGGTCCGTCGCGTGAAAAAACAGCGTGAACGGCGGCACGGAGACGGCTTCGTACTGCCGGTGCGCCACCGCCCGCATCTGCGCCTGGATGCGCCCGAGAAGGTCGGGATCGGCCGGCGGCTCCATCGGCGTCATTCTAGAGGCTGCCTCTGCTAGCCTTTCGCGCATGAAGTCGAAGCGCATCGCTCACTCGCTCGGTCTCACGCTCGCCCTCGCCGTCATCTCCTCCGCGCCGCGGTCCCTCCTCGCCGACGAGAAGATCGCCGCGCCCGAGAGACCCGTCGTGGTGCTCGTCCGGGCCGGCGCGCTCGTGGACGTGACGAGAGGAACCGTCCTCAAGGGTCAGGAGATCCTCATCGAGAACGGCGTCATCAAGGCGGTCGGGCCGGACCTCGCGGCCCCCGCCGGCGCCCGGATCGTCGATCTGTCCGGGAAGACCGTTCTGCCGGGGCTCATCGACGTGCACACCCACGTCACGTCGCAGCCCGAGGACTACTACAAGGACATCTTCCGGAGATCGCCCATCGACGTGGCCGTCACGGCGCACGTCTATGCACGGCGGACGCTCGAGGCGGGCTTCACGACGCTGCGTGTCGTCGGGGCGTCCGAATACATCGACGTGGCCCTCCGCAACGCGATCGACGCCGGCAAGGTCGTCGGACCGCGTCTGAAGGTCGCGGGCCTTTCGATCGGGTCGACGGGCGGCCACGCGGACCTCACGGGCTTTTCGCCCTACCTGAAGTTCGAGCGTTATTCGGGGGTCGCGGACGGCGTCGACGCCGTCCGGAAGCTCGTCCGCCAGAACGTGAAGTACGGCGCCGACCTCATCAAGATGATCGCCTCGGCCGGCGTCCTTTCCGAGGAAGAGTCCGTCGGCGCGCCGCAGTATTCGTTCGAGGAGATGAAGGCGATCTGCGACGAGGCCGCGATGTGGGGCCGGAAGGTGGCCGCGCACGCGCACGGGACAGAGGCCATCAAGCGCGCCGTCGCCGCGGGCGTCGCTTCGATCGAGCACGGGAGCCTCATCGACGACGAAGGCATCCGCATGATGAAGCAGCGAGGGACGTTCCTCGTGGCGGACGTCTACAACGACGATTGGATCCTCGCGGAGTACGCGAAAATGGGCTATCCCGAGAAGATCATCGAGAAGGAGCGATCCGTCGGCCGGCTCCAGCGCGAGAACTTCGCGAAGGCCGTGACGGCGGGCGTCAAGGTGGCGTACGGGACCGACGCGGGCGTCTACCCCCACGGTCTCAACGCGCGTCAGTTCAAGTACATGGTCGCGGGCGGCCTCACGCCGATGCAGGCGATCCAGTCCGCGACGGTCAACGCGGCCGAGCTCCTCGGCTGGGACAAGGTCGGCGCGATCGCGCCCGGCCGCTTCGCGGACCTCGTCGCGGTGGACGGCGACCCGCTCAAGGACGTGACGATCCTCGAGAAGATTCCCTTCGTCATGAAGGGCGGCGAGGTCGTGGTCTCGCGATGAACCGGAAGGCGCTGCCCGCGCTCGTTCTCGTCGCGCTCATTCCCGTCATGGGCGCGCGGGCGTTCGCCGCCGATCCGGCTCCCGACGCCGGGACGATCTTCCGCGGCGCGTCGGTCTACACGGCGTGGAACGAGACGCCGCGAAAAACCGCGATCCTCGTGAAGGACGGGAAGGTCGTCTCCGTCGGCAACGAGGCCGAGGCTCGCGCCGCCGCGCCCGCGGCGAAGGTCGTCGATCTCGCCGGCGCCGTCCTCGTCCCCGGCCTCACGGACGCGCACGGCCACGTGCGCTCCCTCGGCGCGCTGCACCGCCAGATCGACTGCCGCGGCATCTCGAAGGAAGAGATCGTCCGGCGCGTAAAGTCACTGTCGGTTTCCGCGGCGAAAGGCGCGTGGATCCGCGGCCGCGCCTGGGACCAGAACCGCTGGTCCGGCACGTCGTTCCCGACCGCGGCCGACCTCGAAGCCGCCGCGCCGGAGACGCCCGTCGTCCTCGAGCGCGTGGACGGACACGCGATCTGGGTCAACGCTGCCGCGCTGAAGGCCGCGGGCGTGACGAAGGCCACGCCGGACCCGCCCGGCGGCCGCATCGAGCGCCTCGAGGACGGATCGCCCGCGGGCGTCCTCGTCGACAATGCGATGGCGCTTGTCGAACGCGCGATCCCGGCGCCCTCTCCCGACGAGGCCCGGAAGGACTTCGTCGCCGGGCTCGAGGCCTGCGCGAAGGCGGGGCTGACGGGCGTGGGCGAAGCCTCGGGCTCGTCGCTCGTCGACCTCGCGATTCTCGAGGAGCTCGCGAAGGACGGGAAGCTCCCGGTGAGGGTCTATGGCACGGTCGACCCGACGGACCTCGACGCCGCGGTCGCGCGTGGCCCGTACTCCGCCGGGCGGCTCACGATCCGCGCCGTGAAGCTCTACGCGGACGGCGCGCTCGGCTCGCGCGGCGCGGCGCTCCTCGCCGACTATTCCGACGCGCCGGGCAACCGCGGCCTCGACCTCACGCCGCCGGAGGAGGTCGCGAAGCTCGTCGAGAAGGCGTTCCGCGGCGGCTTCCAGGTCTGGACGCACGCGATCGGCGACCGCGCGAACCGCACGACGCTCGACGCCTACGAGAAGGCGCTCTCGAGCGTGCGTCCCGTCGACCCGCGGCCTCGCATCGAGCACGTCCAGGTCCTCGCGCCCGGCGACGCCGAGCGCTTCGCGAAGCTCGGCGTCATCGCTTCGATGCAGCCGACGCACGCGACTTCCGACTGGATCTGGGCCGAGGCGCGCCTCGGGAAGGCGCGTGTGAAGGGCTCGTACGCATGGCGCACGCTCCTGAAGACAGGGGCCCGCCTCGCGGGCGGCAGCGACTTTCCGGTCGAGTCGGAAGAGCCGCTCCTCGGCATCTACGCGGCCGTCACGCGGCAGGAGACGACGGGCAAGCCGCCGGGAGGCTGGCGGATGGAAGAGGCTCTCACGCGGAGAGAAGCGCTCCGGCTCTTCACGGCCGACAACGCGTACGCCGAGTTCGCCGAGAAGCGCCGGGGGCGGATCGCCACGGGTTTCGACGCCGACTTCACGGTCCTCGATCGCGACGTCTTCTCCGCGGCGACCCCCGCCGCCGAGATTCTCAAGGCGAAAGTCGTGATGACCGTCGTGGGCGGGGAGATCGTCTACCGCTCCGCCGCTCGCCCCTAGGCTGCCGGGGGAGGTGTCCCTTTTGCGGGCGGCGCGGCCGCGGGGGGCACGGGAGCCGCGGGGGGCGGCGCCGGTGCCGGAGGCGGCTCGCCATTCGGGAAGGCCTCCGCGCTGCAGAAGTAACACTTCACTTTCGGCTGGGGCGCCGTTTCGGGGACCCAGTAGAAGAAACACTTGCCGCAGGTCGGGCAGGTGAAGAGTCGTCGGCCGCCGTTCATCTGGACGCAGGATACCCGTTCGCGAGGCCTCGCGCGCTCCGGCGGATCAGGAGCGCCAGCACGGCGGCCAGGCCGACCGTACTGACTAGCGATCCCTCGGGTCCGAAGGCGCCGCCGCTCAGGAGGGGAAGGCCCGCTCCGGCGATGCCGGTCGAGAGCAGGGGCGGCCCGAACGTCAAGCCGCTCACGGGGAACGCGAGCGCGGCGAGCATGAAATTCCAGAGCGCGTGGAACGTCCAGCAGCCGAAGAGGCCGCCCTCGCCCCAGTAGAGCCAGCCGAGAACCGCCCCCGCGAGTCCGATGTTCAGGAGCGCCAGCGGCGTCACGCCGGGGTTCCGCGCATGCAGGAGAGCGAAGGCGAGCGACTGTACCGTGTTCGCGATGAGACCGGCGACGAGCCAGCGCCGTCCGGCCCGCTGCGCCCGAAGCGGCGCGTCCGATCCCGGGAGCGGTCCGAAGAGGAGCCGGGCGAGAAGCAGAACGAGGGCGGCGAGAAGCGTGAAGAAGAAAGCCCGGAAGAGGAGCTCCTCGGTCAGGCTTTGCAGCGCGAAGAACCCGAACGTGAAGGGCGCCGACGACGGAGCCGCGGGGCCGGGCGCCGGGGTGAACGGCGCGTAGCCGGCTGCCCCGGGCCGGAAAGCGCCCAGCAGCGCGGGCGGAACGAGGGTTGCGAGCAGAAGCGCGAACGCGGCCGAGAGCCCCGCGAAAAACGCCCGTCCCGCGCGCCCGCGCCATGGGGGAATGGAATCCCCGAGGCGCGGCAGGAGGCCGAATCGGAGCAGCGCGAGGCCGGCGAGGCCGAGCGGGAGCGCGAAGACGAGGCCCGGCGCGAGACCCGTGTCGAGCCAGGACCCCATCGCCCCCGGAACCGGTGAACCGAGGGCGAGGAAGTTCACTTCGCGGCGGGGGCCGGGGCCGGCTTCTTCTCCATCTCTTCCTTGATCCTCTTTTGCTGCTCGGCCGTCCACGGCGGGACGATGCCGTTCATGCGCGCGTAGGCGATGGTCTGGCCGAGGTGCTCATGCTCGTGATTCGCGACCGTGAGGAGGACGCCCCGCACGGTCGAGTCGGTTCCGAAGAACTTCACCGGCTTGTCGAGATCCGCGTCGGTCGTTGCGGCGATCCCGGCACGAAGGTGCGCGAAAGACTTCTTGAGCTCGTCGATCACCTTCGCCTTTTCGGTGACGTTCTTCTCCATGTCCTTGTCCATGCCCGCGGGAGGCTTGACGCCCGCGAAACCCAGGAGAAAGGTGTTCCCGCCCACGATGTGGATGTAGACCTCGCTGATCGAACGCACGCCCGGGGCCGGCCGCCAGCCGTATTTGTCGGCGGGCGTCGCCTCGGCGAGACCGAGGATTTCCTTCTCGACGCGATCCTGCTGGGCGAGGAATTCGGCACGGAAGCCGGCAGCGGGTGCGGCGGCGGCGGGTGCCTGGGCGAGCGCGGCGGGTGCCGCGAGAACGGCGAGGGCGAGGGCGCAGGGGAGAAATCGGACAAACTTCATGCGTTGTTACTCCTTTGTTTCGTGAATTAGGGTGGGCAGATCTTATCCGCCCTCGTAGAATCGCGTCCAAATCTCAAGGAGAAGAAATGAAAACAAGCCGTTTTTCCATCGTCCTCGCCGCACTCGCGGCTGCAGCCGCGCCCGCCCTGGGGCAGCTTTCGACCCCGCTTCCGAGTCCGAATGCGGCCGTGTCACAGACCGTGGGCGTCACGAAGATCGAGGTCGTCTACAGCCGCCCGCATGTGAAGGGCCCCACGCGCAAGGAAGAGCGCGTGATCTGGGGAGGGCTCGTGCCCTACGACAAGGTCTGGCGGACCGGCGCGAACGCGGTCACGAAGATCACGTTCGACGGGGACGTCCTGATCGAAGGCCAGAAGCTCGCGGCAGGCGCGTACGGCCTCTACACGATCCCCGGCAAGACCGAATGGACGGTCATCTTCAACAGCGTCTCGTCGGGCGGCCCGGATTACGTCGCCGAGAAGGACGTGCTCAAGGTGAAAGTGAAGCCCGTCCCCGCGGAGATGAAAGAGCTCTTCACGATCGGCTTTCCGGCGGTGACCCCGGAGGGGGCAACGCTCGCGCTGACCTGGGAGAAGGTGCGCGTCCCCGTGACGATCACCGTCGACACGAAAGCGCGGTTCCTCGCGAACGCGAAGGACGCGGTCGCGAAGGCGAAAGCGGACGACTGGCAGACGCCGCTCACGGCGGCGCGCTATCTCTACGACAACACGTACGCACTCGACGACGCCGGCAAGTGGATCGACAAGTCCATCGCCACGAAGGCCACCTTCGGAAATCTCTCGGTGAAGGCGAGCGCGCTGGCCGCCGAAGGGAAGAAGAAGGACGCCGTCGCGATGGCCGAGAAGGCGCTCGCGGCCGGGGCCGCCGCGGAGCAGAAGCCGTCGCCCGAGGCCGTCACGGCGCTGGAGAAGAAGATCGCGGAGTGGAAGAAGTAACGGCGGTCAGCGCCAGCGCCACGCCGATCACGACGACGCATCCGACGACGTTGAACCACAGGTAGCTCAGGCGCGTGAAGGCGAAGCAGGCCCACACGGAAGCGAGGCCCGCGACGCCGCCCGCGAAGACGGGCGTTCCGCGCACCCGGGGCAGGTAGAACGCCACGAGGAAGATGCCGAGCATCGTGCCGTAGAAGAGCGAGCCGAGGATGTTCACGGCTTCGATGAGCGTGCCGACGCGGTTCGCGTACATCGCGACCGAGATCGAGAACGCGCCCCAGAGCGCGGTGGCGATGCGCGAAACCGCGAGGTAATGGGAGTCCTTGCGATTCTTCCTCACGAGGCGCACGTAGACGTCCACGACGGAGGTCGACGCCAGCGAGTTGAGGGCCGCCGAATTCGAGGACATCGACGCCGCGAAGACGACGGCGAGGATGAGGCCGACGAGGCCCGTCGGCAGGTGAGCGAGGACGAAGGAGAGAAAGACGTAGTTCGTGTCGTTCGCGTCGGCAGGGAGGTCGTGGGCCTTCACGAGGGCGACGGCCTCGGCCCGCACGGCGGCGTAGGACGCGTCCGCGGCGCGCAGAGTCTCACCCGCGGCGGCGGCGGCCGATTCGTTTTCTTTTCCCGTCTTCACGAACGCCTCGGCCGCGGCGCGGCGCGACTCGAACGCGGCCCGGTGGCGCGACTCGATTTCGAGGAGCTCTCCCGCATGCGGGCCGTTCCTGAGGCGCGCGAGAGGCGCGGGATTGAAGAGAACCGGCGGGGGCACGAACTGGTAGAAGACGAAGACCATCGCGCCGACGAACAGGATGAAGAACTGCATCGGGACCTTGAGCAGGCCGTTGAACAGGAGGCCGAGGCGGCTCGCCTCGATGGAGCGGCCCCCGAGGTAGCGCCCCACCTGCGACTGGTCCGTCCCGAAATACGCGAGCGCCAGGAAGAAGCCGCCGACGAGGCCGGACCAGAAGTTGTAGCGGTTCGTCAGGTCGAAACGGAAGTCCACGACGTTGAGGCGTCCGAGCTGGTCCGCGACGCGCGTCGCACCCGCGAGCGAGACCGCCTCGGGCAGCGAGCGGACGATGACGACGAGCGCCACGACCATGCCGCCGATCGCGATCAGGAACTGCCACGACTGCGTCCAGTTCACGGCGCGGGAGCCGCCGGACGTCGTGTAGACGACGACGAGCCCGCCGATCACGAGGTTCGTGAGCGGCAGCGACCATCCGAGGAGGACCGAGAGGACGAGGGACGTCGCGTAGATCGAGATGCCCGTCGAGAGGCCGCGCGACACGAGGAAGAGCAGCGTCGCGAACGTGCGCGTCTTGAGGTCGAAGCGCTTCTCGAGGAACTCGTAGGCCGTGAAGACGCGCAGCCGGTGGTAGAGCGGGACGGCCGTGATTGCGAGGACGATCATCGCGAACGGGAGCCCGAAGTAGAACTGCACGAAGCGCATGCCGTCGGCGTAGGCCTGGCCCGGCGTCGACAGGAACGTGATCGCGCTCGCCTGCGTCGCCATGATCGAGACGAGCACGGTGTACCAGCGCGCCGACTGGTTCGCGAGGAGATACCCGTGCAGCGTCTCGACGCGGTGGTTCTTCCACACGCCGAAGCCGACGATGAACGCGAGCGAGCCCGCGAGGACGGCCCAGTCGAGGGGAGTCAGCGGGCTCTCACCGGGCGGGCGGCCCGGGCACGGTCGTCCTGAGGCGCGCGCCCGCGCCGGCGGAGACGAGGTTCACGAAGAGGCGATACGCCCCGGGCACGCCGGCCGGCAGCTGCCGGAAGAAGGCGTAGCCCGTGTAGACGAAGGCGCCCTTGCCGTACTTCGCAAACAGGAGGCCGCCGGGTTTCTCGCTCTCGCCCGGATCGTGCGTTTCGATCACCGTCTCGTATCGGGCGTCCCAGGTCCCGGGGAAATAGAGGCCGCGCTCCTGGACCCACCCGTCGAAGTCGGCGGCAGTGAGCCGGTTCGGAAACGTGAGAAGCGAGCTTGCAGGGCTCAGGAATCTGACCGGCGCTTCTTCGACCGTCACCCGGTCGCGCGAGAGCTTGAAGGGCCAGGGCCCGAGCTGTTCCGTGACGAGGTCGCCCGTCGTGTTGTATTGCGCGACGACCGTGCCGCCCTTCTCGACGTAGTCCATTAGGCGCGTCTCGGCGAGCTTCAGGCGCGGGCGCGTGTTGTACGCGCGGATTCCCGTCACGATGGCGGCATAGCGCGAGAGGTCGCCGTTCTCGAGCTCGTCGTCCGAGAGGAGCGTGACCGTGTACCCCATCTGCCGAAGCGCTTCGGGCACCTCGTCGCCGGAGCCCATGACGTAGCCGACGGGCGCCTGCGGGGCCTTCACGTCGAGCCTCAGGACGCGGGCCTCGGCGGGCGGGAAGAGCGTTTGCGGCGGGATGTGCGGGTAGTCGACGCGCACGACTCCGTTCGAGAACACGTTCCCCTTCACGACGGCTTCGGCGGCGATCGTGGCCGCCGCCGTAGCCTTTGCCTCCGCCGCGCCGGAAGGCGGCGTCACCGTGAAGAAGATCGTTCGCTCCTCTCCGCGCGCCGTGAAGGCGAACGGGACTTCGGCGGGCGAGGCCGAGAACCCCGCTTCCGTCCGGAGGCGGAGGACGCCCGCCGCAGCGCCGCCGCTCGTCAGCGTGACCCGCACCTTCTTCGGCTCGGCCGATCCGAACGCATAGACCTTCTCGTCGAATGTCGCCATCACGGGCGGCGTGATCACGAACGGCCGGTAGATCTCGCCCTTGACGGGATCCGTGCGGCGGAAGACGACGGGCGCCTCGAATGGCACGAGGGCGCCGCCCACGCGCACGCCGAAGCGCGCGACGAGAGGGACCGGACTTTCGGGCAGGCCGATGAGGGAGGCGTCGGTCACCGTGAACAGGCCCTTGCCCGGACGCTCGCGCAGCCAGAAGGGCTGTGTCGTCAGGACATCGGCGGGGAGCGTGAGCGCGATCTCACGGCGTAGAGGCTCGTTCGCGGCGAGGGCGCCGCCCGCGCCGGGCGCTTCACCGTGCGTCACCGACACGGACTCGAGCGTCGCCGATTGGGACGAGCGATTCAGGATCATCGTCGCGACCTTCAGAGTCGCGCCCGGCGCGGCGGAGGGTTCGCTCGCGACCGCCTCGACCCAGAGGCCCAGGCAGGCGCGAATGAGGCCGGAAATATCGTTTTGCTTTCGGAGAAGAAGAGGATTGGGGATTTTCTTAGAAGGGGAAGAGGGGGAGGCCGCCTCGCTGTCCGTCTCGGCCATTCGCCCGACCGCGGTCCACGTGGCGACCAGGTCAGGCACGGACGCCGCGGGGTCGCTCGGACGAAAGTCCTCTTCCGCCTTTCTAAGCAATCTTTGTATTTCTTTTCCCTTCTCCCCGAATCTCCCCCATGTGAGATCGACCCCCTCGAAAATGTCTTTCTCCGCGGGCGCGCCCGCGACATTCTTGAAGTCGTTCAGCCACGTGCCGCGGCGCTCGGCCGAGCCGAAGCCCTGGCTCTTGTGCATGGAGCGGCTGAGCGCGGCGATCTCCGTGTAGGAGCGCCCGAGGAGCGCGTTGTACGCCCCGAGATCGGCCGTGACCTGCCCGGGCACTTCCTTGCGCGGGGCGTCC
>DASVJU010000174.1:0-40181 GCA_036385755.1 Thermoanaerobaculia bacterium | reverse complement strand
TTCTGGAGCGGACGTAGTCGACGTATGACGCGATCCGCGCGTAGGCGCCCAGGATGGCCGTGCCGCTCACGGGATCGACGTCGAGGCCGACGTGGCCGGTGCCGTTTGCGTGGTGGTGGAGATCGGTGGTCTGCAGGATCGTGATCGGGACGTCGCCCTTCGGGCCCCTCCCCTCGTCTCCGGAACTCACCTGCGCGCCGAGCACCGAGGGGAGAGCCAACGCCGCCAGGACCCAGGGAGCGACGATCAGACGAGGCCTGCCGAAGGTCATAATGAGTCTCCTTCTCACCGGTACGACGCGGCGGTGCTCTTCGCGGTGCTGCAAATCAGGACGTTCTCGGGATCGGCGAAATCTACCACAGGATACGGAGGGGCCGAAGCCGCTTCGCAACTGCTCGGGAGAACTGGCCTGCCCGGCCGGATTCGAACCGGCGACCCTCGGCTTAGAAGGCCGATGCTCTTATCCAGCTGAGCTACGGGCAGACGCGGTACCGCGGGGAGTTTAGCTCCCGCTCAGCCCGTGATCGAAACGGTCGTCCCGCCCCAGATGTCGAGGACGGCGCCCGAGATCGTCGCCGCCGCGGGAGAAACGAGAAACAGGGCGGCCTCCGCCACGTCGTGCGCGTCGAGCTTCTCCTGGAGCGGGGAGGCGTGCGGCCTCCCGGACATCTCGCGAGTCTTGTTTTCGGTGGAGCCCGGGCAGATCGCGTTCACCGTGACGCCCGCACCGCGCAGCTCCGAAGCGAGCGCCTTCGTGAGGCCGATGAGCCCGAATTTCGCCGCACAGTGCGCCACGACGTTCGCGTCGCCCACGGTGCCGTGGATGGAGGACACGTTCAGGATGCGGCCGCGCCTCGCGGCGACGAGCGAGGAAAGCGCCGCGTGGACGAGCAGGTAGCTCGCCTTGAGATTCGTGTCGAGGACCCGATCCCACTCCGCTTCCTCGAGACTCGAGAGCGGCTTCCACGTGAAGACGCCCGCGTTGTTCACGACGATGTCGATGCGCCCCGCGGACTCACGCGTCCGCGCAACGAGGTTCTCCACGGCGGCCCGCGACGTCACGTCGGTCGCGAACGCGAAAGCCTTGCCGCCCTCCGCTTCGATCTCCGCCTTCGTCCGCTCGATCTCGTCCGCCGAGCGCGACGCGACGACCACGGTGGCTCCAGCGCGAGAGAGGGCGAGCGAGATCGCGCGGCCGATGCCGCGTCCTCCGCCCGTCACGATCGCGGTTTCGCCTTCGAGCATCCGCGCGCCGCGGCCTTTGGATCCCGTCATTTTCGGCAAGATTAGCAGGCACCCTAGAATCACGCCTTGAGCCGACTCCGTCCTGGCGCCGCCGTGTTCGCCGCCGCCGCCATCCTCGCCTTCCCCGCGCGCGCTGCGGCCGGGCGCGGCCCGCGTCACAACGTCGAGCACGTCGTCTCGCCGGCTCTGGCGGTGCCGGTGCGCGTCCTCGTGATGACGCCTCCCTCGTACGACAGGGCGCCCGCGCGGCGTTTTCCCGTCCTGTACTTCCTGCACGACGGCGGCGGGGACGAGGAGGTCCTCTTCCGCGAGGGCGTCGCGGACGCGCTCGACGCCGGGATGCGCGAAGGAACCCTCCCCGAAATGCTCGTCGTCTCGCCGCGCGGCGTGGACACATGGTTCGTCGGCGCGCCGAACGGCGGGCCGGGCGCTCCGTCCGCGTACGCGACTTTTCTGACGGAGTCGCTGGTGCCGTTCGTGGACGCGCGCTACCGCACGATCGCCTCGCGCGGCGGGCGCCTCACGGCCGGGATTTCGATGGGCGGGTATGGCGCGCTGCGCTGGGGGCTCGCCGAGCCCGGGCTCTTCTGCGCGGCGGGCGGCCTCTCCCCCGCAATCCAGCAGATGTGCTGGCCGGCCGTCGAAGGGATGCCGTTCTTCATCCGGCCGTCACTCAAACGCGCTTTCGGCAACGACCCCGTCAGGAACGTCCTCAGGAAGAACGATCTCTACGCGATGCTTCTCGACGACGCCTCCCTCGCGAGACGCGCTCCGTTCCTTTCCGTACGCTGCGGCACCGAGGACAAGTACCGGATCGCCGAGATCGCGTCCTTCTTCGACCGGTACCTCGGCGCGCTCGGCGTGGCCCACGAGGTCGTCCTCGAAACCGGCATCCACGACTGGCCGTACTGGAGGAAGGTGTTTCCCGAATTCGTGCGCGCTCTTTCGACCCGGCTCTCCTTCGCGGAGGCGGCGCGATGAGCGCGCCTGCGAAGCCCGCGCCGACAGCCGGCAGGGTCGTCGGCGCCGTCAAGGCCAGGCGCCTCGTCCTCTTCGACGTCGACGGGACGCTGCTCTCGACCGGGCCTTCCGCGCGGACCGCCTTTCAGACGGCGCTCGAGGACGTCTTCGGCACGAGCGGCCACATCGACGGCTATGCGTTCGAAGGGCGTCTCGATCCCCTCATCGTGACGGACCTCATGCGGGCCGCCGGCGTGCCCGACGAGATCATCGCCCTCCGCCGTGAGGACGCGCTCACGCTCTACCTCGACAGGCTCGAGGCCGCCCTGAGCACGCACGCTCCCGTGCTCAAGCCCGGCGTTTCGGCGCTTCTCGACGCGCTCGAGCAGGTGGAGGGTCTCGTCCCGGCGCTCCTGACCGGCAACGTCGAGCGCGGCGCGCGCGTGAAGCTCTCGGCCGCGGGCCTCTGGCACCGCTTTGCGTTCGGTGTCTGGGGCGACGAGGCGTCCCGTCGCGAGGATCTGGGGCCGCTCGCGCTCGAACGCGCCCGGCCCGCGACCGGCCTCGCGTTCACGGGGAAAGAGTGCGTCGTCGTCGGCGACTCGCGCCACGACGTCGCGTGCGGCCTCGCGATCGGGGCGCGCGCGGTCGCGGTCGCGACCGGCCGCACGGCGCTGTCCGCGCTCGAGGCCGCAGGCGCACACGTCGTCCTCGCGGATCTTTCGGACACGGAGCGGGCGCTGGAGGCGATCCTTGGCTGAGATGATGCCTCCCCTCTTCCGCGTCTTCCGCGCCCTCCGCACCTTGCCCCGACCGATCGTCCTCGCGGCGCTGGCTTCTAGCCTCGCGCTGCGATCCTTCGCGGCTCCGGCTCCACCCGCGGCTTCGATCCCGGGCCCGCCCTTCGACCTCGCGGCCCCGACCCCTCACCGTCTGTCATTCACGATCGACACCGGCCCCGCCCGCGACGTCCTCGCGCTCCTGGCCGGCGCGCCGGACGCTCCGGCGACGCTGCGGCGCCTCAAGGCGTCCACGAACGCCTCGGCAGCGATCCGGGCCGAAGGCCTCTCGCCCGACGACTTCTACGGGCGCCTCGTCTCGACAGTCGCCGGCACGCCCGATCCGCTCCTGTCGACGTTCGTCGCGAAGAGCCCCTATTTCGCGCGTGTCCTCGACGCCCTGGAGACGGAAGGCCCGCCGGCCGCGGGCCTCGTGGGCCGCCGGATCGCGTCGCTCCTGCCGACGAAAACGCCCGTCACCGCGACGATCGTGCTCGTGCCTTTCTTCGGGGTCTCGGGGTTCGCCGAGGTCGCCGGCGTGCGCGAAGGGGAGGCGCTCGTCCTCGCCGCGGATCTGCCTCGGCTGACCGGCGACATCGGCTCGGCGCCGATGCCCCGCGAGATGCTTCTCAAGATGCTGCGGGCCGCGTCCGCCGAGGCCTGGCGCTCGCTCTTCGACGCGCACGTCAGGAAGGCACCGGCCTGGCCCGACGAGCGGGCCGCCGATTTCGACAGCCTCCTCGTGCGGACGGCCGCCGAAGGGCCGCAGACGATGTTTCTCATTCCCGACGACTTCTTTCCCATCGTCCCGCTTCTCGAAGAGCCGATCGCCCGCGCGTACGCGCGCTGGAACCGCGCCGCGGACGTGCTGATCGAGGGGAAGAAGAAAGAGTCCGAGCGGCAGGAGCTCTTCGCGAACGCGGCGAAGGGCGATTTCTGGAGCCGTTATCCCGCGATCGTGGGCGCGCAGATCACGGACGCGCTCCTGCGCCTCGCGGGCCGGGAAAAGTACCTCTCCGCTCTCGAGGCTGGGCCCCGCGCCGTGTTCTCGCTCTATCTCGGCGTCATGAAAGGAAAGCCCGTGCCGGAGCTGTCGAAGGCGGCGAAGAAAGCCCTGGAAGCGAAGCGCGGGAGTCCCGAGAAGCCCGGGAAACGCTGAAGCCTCAGCGGACCGGCAGGAGCGGGAACGCGGGCGCGAGCGGCGGAAGCTCGGGCGGATGCTCGGTCCATTCGCGCAGCTTCGCGTACGTGTAGAGGCCGTCCGCGTGGCCATCCCCCCAGTGGATCTGGAGCGCATAGCCCCCCACGGGGCTCGTGCCGAGCGCCTGATACGACTCGGCGGTGAGCGGCCGCGCGGGCGGCTTCATGAGGCGGCCGAGGAGGTCCCGCTCGCCCTGGCACTCGGCGCACGGGCACAGCCGGCGGAGATCGGCGAGCTTGTAGTACGACTCGGCGCCGTCGCTCCAGGCGATCGCGAGCTCGTTGCCGAGCACCTGCAGGTTCTTCGGGACCGGCGTCACGCCCCGATGGTAACGGATGAGGCAAGATCGTCTCCCCATGCCTTTCGAGCGGCCCCCTCTCCGCCTCGGGCGCGAGTCTCTTCTTGCCGCTCTCGCCGGCACGGCGCTCGCGCTCCTCGTCCTCCGGGCGCGGCCCGCCTGGACCCACGCCGTCATCGGTGGCGGGGACGCGTGGCAGAACCTGTGGAACCTCCACCATGTGGACCGTGTCCTCAGGACCGGAGGCTCCCTGTGGCAGACCGATCGGCTCTGGGCGCCCGAGGGCTGCTCGCTGTATGCGCACACGCTGTCTCTGACGAACAGCCTCCCCGGCGCTCTCCTCGCGCGCGCGACCGGTTTCTTCGCCGCCTACAACGCGCTCGTCGTCCTCGCGTTCACGCTCGCGTTCGTCGGTTTTTATCGCCTCGCGCGCCGCCTCGGCGCCGGCCCCCTGTCCGCTGCGGCGGGAGCGGCCGTCTTCGCGTTCGCACCGCCTCATTTTGCGCGCGCGCTCGGACACCTGAACCTCCTCGGAACGGGCTGGATCCCGCTTTCCCTGGAGGCGCTCTTCGTCGCGAGCCGGTCGGCGGGCGGGAAGCGATGGGGCGCCGCGGCGCTGGCGGGGATCGCTCTCGCTTCGCTCGCGTTCACCGACTGGTACCTCGCGCTCCTGGGCGCCCTCGCCGCGGCCTGCTTCGCGGCCTTCGAGATCGTGCGCGCCGGGCGCGGCCGGAGGGCGAGGCGCGCGGCCGCGTTCGGCCTCGCGGCCGGGCTCTCCCTCGCCGCGTGCTTTCCCGCGATCCGAGGACTCACGCGCGCCGCTTCGTCGGGAACCGGCGGCCATGACTCCAAGTGGTGCTCGACGGCCCTGACGTCTCTCGTCGTGCCGTCCCGCCTGCAACTGGCGTCGGTGCTGACCAAGCCGCTGACGGAACGGAACCACCAGAACCTCGCCGAGGGTGCCGGTTACCTCGGCCTCGTCCCGCTTCTCGCGCTCCTCGTGATCCTCAGGGACCCGCGCCGCCGGGACATCGACTTCGCGCTTCTCGCGGGCGGCGTCGCCCTCGTCTTCTCGCTGGGACCTCAGCCCCGCATCTTCGACCGGCTTCTCGACGTGCCGCTCCCCTGGTCGGCTCTCGTGAGGGTCTTCCCCGCGCTGGACTTCGGAGGGTGCGTGAACCGCTTCGAGGTCCTCGCCTTCCTCCCGCTCGCGCTCGCGACGGCTCTCGCGGCCGAACGCCTGCTCGCGCGCCGCACGCGCCTCGCGCGGGGCGTCGCCGTCGGGGCCGCCGTCCTTCTCGCTCTCGAGTACGCGCCGCGCGACCCGGGGGCCATGGAGTCGCCGTTCGCGAAAGACGATCCCGTGCTCACGGCCATCGCCGCCGCGAGACCGGACCCCGAAGCCGCCTCCGAAGCCGGCGTCGTCCTCGACGTCGACCTGGGAGCCGGCGCGCTCATCCGGCAGTTGGGTCACGGCCGGGCGCAGACCTTCGGTTATCTCTCGCGCGCGCCCGGGATTCCGCTCGCCGAGCGGCTCAGTGACCCCGTCCTCGGCCCTCTCCTCGATCGCAGCCGGAAGAGCGGGGTGCCCCGCGACGCCGCCGCCGCGTGGCTCCGGCATCGGTGGCACGTCGGCTTCGTCCTTTCGCCGGACGTTTCACCCCACCGCGAGATTGCGGCAGGCCTCGGCTTCGTGAGGACCGCGTACAGCCCGACCCTCGCGCTGGCCTGGGCGGTTCCAGAGGTCTTCTTCGCCCCTCTCGAAGACGTCGGCTTCAGGAACGCCGAGGAGGAAACGGCCGCTCTCTTGCGCGGCGCCGTCGCGGGAGGATTCCGCGAGCGTCAGGGCGCGGAGCCGGGCCGCTGGACGACCGCGCGCGCGTTCCTCCTCGTTCCGGCTGCACCCGGGTCCTGGTCGCTTTTCGTCGCTGCTCCGGGACGCTTTCCCCCGCGCCTCACGGTCCGATGGGGCCGCGGACGAGAGGCCGCCCGGACCGTCGATGGAGAAACGTCCCTCGGGCTCCCGATCGCTCCCGAGGACCTCGGCGCCGACGGCACAGTCCTTCTCGCGCTCGAAACGGACGAGCAAGGCGTGCTCGTCCGGGAGCTCCGCCGCACACGCTGAGGCGCCTATTCGTAGCGCAGGGCGTCGATGGGGTCGAGGCGCGCGGCCTTCATCGCCGGGTAGATCCCGAAGAAGAGGCCGATCGAGACGGACACGCCGAGCCCGAGGAGGATGCTCCAGAGCGGCGTCTCCGTGCGGAGGCTCGAGACGAGGCGCACGACGAGCGCGGTCAGGAGACCGAGAAGGACCCCCGCGACTCCGCCGAGCGCCGTCAGCGTCATCGCCTCCGTGAGGAACTGGAGCGAGATGTCGCGCCGGAGCGCGCCGAGGGCCTTGCGGAGGCCGATCTCCCTCGTGCGCTCCGTGACCGAGACCAGCATGATGTTCATCACGCCGACGCCGCCCACGACGAGCGCGATCGCCGCGATGAGGACCATGACGCCCGAGATCGCATTCGTGACGGCCTGCATCTGGGCGAGCATCTTCTCGGCCGTGAAGATCGCGAAGTCGTTCGGGGCGTTGAAGGGCACCTTGCGCCGGGCCCGGAGCACGATCGTGCCCTCTTCGATGACGCGGTCGACGAGCTCCGGCGACCGCGGGATCGTGGCGATGTGGATCGTGTCGTCGTGCGAGTTCTTCGTCTGGGGAAAATGGCGGTCGAACGTCGAGATCGGCATCATGAGGATGTTGTCGGGTTGCCCGCCGAAGCCCGACGAACCCTTCTTGTTGAACGTGCCGACCACCTGGACGTGCTTGCCGTTCACCGAGATCGTCTGCCCGAGCGGGTCCTTCCCCTTGAAGAGGGCCTCCGAGACGTCCTGTCCGATGACGCAGACGTCCGTCGCGTGAAGAACGTCGGTCTCGAGAATGTTTCGCCCGTCCTGGATCTCCCAGTTGTTGCAGATCGCGTAGTTCTGGTTGACGCCGCCGACCTGCGGGGAGTTCGCTTCGTTGCCGTTCGCCTTCACCTGCGAGGTGCTCCACATGTAACGCTCGGGCGACACGGCGAGAATGGACGGGCAGAGCGCCTGCAGGGCGTCGGCGTCCTCGATCGTGAGGTCGCGGCGTTTCCGTTCCTCCTCCGAGCGCCGGCCCGGGCCGAAGCGGGGCTCGAACTTCTGGAACTGCACGAGCGTCGTGCCGAACGAGGAGAAGGCCTCGGTCTGCGAGCGGTCGAAGCCCGTCACGAGCGCGACCATGCTGATGACCGTCCAGACGCCGATGACGATGCCGACCATCGTGAGAAACGCGCGCAGCTTGTGCGCGCGGAGCGCCGTCAGCGCGAACCTGAGGTTCTCGGCGACGACGCGGCGGAACGACTCGAGGACGTTCGTCATGTGGACCGGGGGTCACTCATACCGGAGCGCTTCGATCGGCGTGAGACGCGAAGCCTTGATGGCCGGGAACACACCCGCGACGAGGCCCGTGAACGTCGCGAGGACGAGCCCCGAGACGATGAGCCCGCTCGTGACGAGCGTCGGGAGCGGCGTGAAGGCGTCCACGCAGAGGGCGATGAGCCAGCCGAAGAAAACGCCGAGGCAGCCGCCGCCGAGTGCGAGGAGGCCCGCCTCGAGCAGGAACTGAAACAGGATGTCCCTCTTGCGGGCGCCCACGGCGAGCCTCAGGCCGATCTCCTTCGTCCGCTCGATCACGGACACGAGCATGATGTTCGCGATCACGATCGCGCCCACGACGAGGGAGATGCCGCTGATGAAGACGAGGAGCGCGAACGCGGCCGCGGTGATTGCCTTCCACACGACCTGGATCGCGTCCGCGTTCACGAAAACGACCGGATCGGGCGCCTTCGGGTCCGTGTGGCGAATCGCCCGGAAGATCGTTCGGATCTCGTCCATGGACGCGGGCACGCCGGGCACTCCGCCCTTCGCCTGGATGTAGATGGCGAGCTGCCGGTTCGCTCCCCAGACCTTGCAGAGCGTCTCGCGCGGAATGTAGGCCACGTTGTCCTGACTCTGTCCCAGGACGGAGCCCTGTTTCGCGAGAAGACCGATGATCTCGAACGACGTTCCGCCGATCGTGATCGCGTGTCCGATCGGGTCGACGCGGGGGAAGAGCTCCTCCCTCACGTCGGAGCCGATCACGGCGACGAAAGCCCGGTGCTCGTTCTCCATCTCTGTGAAGAAGCGCCCGGACTCGAGGTCGAGGTTGCGGATCTCGCTCATGTTCGCCGTCGTCCCCTGGATCTGGACGTCCGAGAGGCGATGGTTCGCGTACTTGACGAGCTGAAGCGTTCCCGACGTGGCTCCGACCTTGTCGGCGAGGCGCGCGAGGCGCACGACCACGTCGAGATCGGGTTTCTTGACGGGTTTTCTCTTGAGCGCCTCGAGAAATCCCTCGCGCGAGGTGATGATTCCCCAGCGCGTCACCGCGTAGACGTCGGGCGACAGCGTGAAGATCTTCGTCGCGACGTAGTTGTTCAGGCCCGAAATCACCGCGACGACCGCGATGACCGTCATGACGCCGATGATGACGCCGAGGAGCGTGAGCAGTGAGCGCAGCTTCTGCGCCGTGACCGCCTTCCAGGCGACGCGCAGAAGCTCTCCGATCAGCATGCTGTTCCTCTCGTCCTCAGGACTTCTTCGCCTCGTCCGGCCCCACGGCCGAGTTGTCGACCTTCACCCGATCCCCGATCTTGAGGGAGCGGAGCGCTTTGAACGGACCCGTGACGATCTCTTCGCCGTCCGTCAGGCCCTCGACGACCTCGGTCTGGAGATCCGCGCTGATTCCGGTCTTGATCTTCCGGAAGTCGACGGTCCCGTCCTTCTTCACGAGGAAGACGCCCTCGACGTCCTTCTTCTTCTCGGCAGGCGCGCCGGCCACGGTGGCGACGGTGGCCGAGTCCGTCGCGGGCACGGGCGTGGGCGCCGGCACGGGCGTGGGCTTCTTGCCCGACGTGCGCACGAGAGAGGCGGGGTCGGCCACGACGAGCGCGGGAATCGGGATCGCGAGCGCCGCGGCGCGCCGGTCGGTCTCGATCTTGCCCGCCACCGAGAACCCGGGACGGATGTTCGACGGCGGGTTGTCGACCTGCACCTTGACGATGAAGTTGACGGCCGACGAGTCGGTGCCGAGCGCGGACTTCAGGATCGGGCTGCCGCCGATCTCCGTCACGACGCCGTCGAACGTCTTGTCGGGATAGGCGTCGAACGTGAGCTTCGCCTTCTGGTGAAGCTTCACGTGCGGGATGTCGGTCTCGTCGACCTCCATCTCTCCCTCGACGATGGACATGTCCGCGACCGTGAGGAGCACCGTCCCCGCGTTGTTCATCGTGCCGATGATCGCGTTCTCGCCGGCTTCCACGGGCTTGGCCGTGACGATGCCGTCGATCGGCGACGTGATCGTCGTCTTCTTCAGGCTGTCCTTGTTCGCGAGGAGGTTCGCCCGCGCCTGATCGATGCGCCGCTCGTCCGCCCGCTCGTTGGCCTTCGCCGAGTCGAGCGCGAGCTGGGCCTTCTGGAGATTCTGCTCGGACTCGATGTGGGCCTCGAAGTTCTTCTTCGTGCGCTCGAGGTCGCGCTCGGCCTGTTCCCGGTTGAACTTGTCGGCCTCGCGCTGCGCGAAGAGCGCGTCGAGACCCGCTTGCGTCGCCTGCGCGCCCGCGTCGTACTGGACCTTGTCGATCTGGAGGAGGAGGTCGCCTTTCTTGACGTGGTCCCCTTCGACGACGGCGAGCGTCACGATCTGACCCATGACCTGCGAGGAGATGTCGACCTTGACGCGTGCTCTCACGCGGCCGTTGCAGCTCACGGTCGAAACGAGCGGCGCCTTCGCGACCTTGGCCGTCGTCACCCGGGCGATGTTCTTGTCCCGGCTCTTCACCGACGCGAAAGCGACGAGGCCCAGCAAGGCGGCTCCGCCAACTGCGATCGCAACTTTGATCCGCGTGGTCACGGTAAGGCTCCCTTCGGACAGAGGACGATTGATTCCCCTGCTTGTTACGGGTTTTGAGGGACGAAAGTTTCCACCCCCAAGGGTCGGCGGCGCGTCGAAAATGGCGGACAGGGGGGGATTCGAACCCCCGGTAAGGATTTAAAGCCCTACGGCGGTTTAGCAAACCGCTGGTTTAAGCCACTCACCCACCTGTCCGCAGCGGCACCGGGCCGCGAAGTCTAACAGGGAGAGAGGATAATCGCGCCCCGGGGCAGCCCGACCGGACGATGCGCGGAGGAGTGGCCGAGTGGTTTAAGGCGGCGGTCTTGAAAACCGTTGAACCGAGAGGTTCCGGGGGTTCGAATCCCTCCTCCTCCGCCAACCCGACCTTTCAGAGCGTTCCCTGCACGTACTTCAGGTTCGCGAGCGCGACGAGGTAGTCCCTCTTCGCCCTCGCGAGGTTCCCCTCGGCCTGCCGCGCGCTCAGGAGAGCGTCGTCGACCTCGAGGCGCGTCTTCACGCCGAACTCCTGACCCTTCTCCGACATCTCGAGGAAGCGCCGCGCCTGGCCCACGTTCCCCGAAAGGGCGGCGACGATCTCGCCGGCCACCTTCACCTGGTCGAGGACCGTCCGGACCTCGACGTTGAGTCCGTCGCGCGCCTTCGCGAGGTCGAGCTCGGCGCGCGTCAGGTCGCTCCGCGCCTGGACGACGCGGCCCCGCGTGGCCAGGCCGTCGAAGAACGGGAACGACATGGAGACCGCCGCCCCCCACTTCTTTCCGTCGACGGAGATCGGCCCCGCCTCGAGCCAGGTCCACCCGGCGTTCGCGCGCAGGTCCAGCCGCGGCTTGTCGTCGGCGTTCCGGATCTTCACGAACTCGCGATAGACCCCGACGCCGTGCTCGAGCCCTCTCACGTCCGGCCGGCGGTCGAGCGCCGTTCGGACCGCCTCGTCGAAGGAGGGGATCGCCTCCGGTCCCGAGTCGAGAGTCCCCGAGACGTCGAGCGCCGCGGTCTCCTCGGCGAGAACGAGCCTGAGGCGGTCGAGCGCGATCGGGACCAGGTTCGCCGTCCGGATCACCTCGGGCTTCTGGTTGTCGAGCGCGACCCGCGCGGCGAGGACGTCGTAGTCGGTCGCCGTCCCGAGCGCGAACCTCTTCTCGGCCTCCCCGAGCTGCTTCTCCCTCTGCATGAGCGTCTCTTTCGCGATCTCCTCGAGCCTCCGCGCCAAGAGAACGTCGTAAAACGCCTCCGTGACGTCCCGCACCGCGGCCTGGCGGTAGTGGTCGAGCTGGTCTTCCGCGGCCGCGATCCCCTGCTTAGCGGCACGGACGGCGGCGCCCACCTTGCCCCAGGCGAAGAGCGTCTGGGAAAGCGTGAGGCCGGCGTTCTGCGTCGTCTGCCCCGACGGAAAGAGGCCGCCGGTGAGCGCTGCAAACGTGCCGTCCCAGGAGCGTCCCCAGGAGGCTTCCGCGGAGACGTTCGGGATGGCCGCGGCGCGTTCCTCGACGTACTTTCCGCGGACCCAGTCCTGATAGCTCCTCGCCTTCTCGACGTCACGGTTCTTGTCCGTGGCGATCCTGACGGCGTCCGCGATCGTCAGGACGCGCACGGTCTCTGCGCCCGGGCCGGCCGAGAGGCCCGCGCCCGGAACGAGAAGCGAGAGGACGAGCGCGCCCGCCACCGCCGTCTTCGCGGCGGCCGCGGGCCCGTGCGCGTCCTGCTCCCGCGCGTTCGCCTTCGCCCAGCGGCGGTGGAGCCACGCGGCGAAGTCGTCGAAGAGCGTGTAGACGACCGGGACGATGAGAAGCGTCAGGACCGTCGACGTGATGAGGCCGCCGATGACGGCACGCCCCATCGGAGAGCGCATCTCGGCCCCCTGGCCGAGGCCGAGGGCGAGCGGCAGCATGCCGAAGATCATCGCGAGCGTCGTCATCATGATCGGGCGCAGCCGCGTCCTCCCCGCGGTGACGAGGGCCGTCCGGCGGTCCATCCCCCGCTCGCGGAGAACCTTCGTGTAGTCGACGAGGAGAATCGCGTTCTTCGTGACGAGACCCATCAGGAGGATGAGCCCGATGAGAGACATGATGTTCACGGTGTCGCCCGTCAAGGCGAGCATCCCCGCCATGCCGACGATCGAGAGCGGGAGCGACAGCATGATCGAGAGCGGGTCGATGAACGACTCGAACTGCGCCGCGAGGATCAGGTAGACGAAGACGACGGCGAGCAGGAGCGCCTCGGCCATGTACCCGAAGCTCTCCTCCATCCGCTCGGCCTCGCCCGGAAAGTAGATCCGGTAGCCGGGTGCCATCGGGATCTTCGCCGCCGCCTCCCGGATCTTCTGGACGGCCGTTCCGAGCGGGACTCCCTCGAGATTCGCGGTGAGGAGGACCTCGCGGGAAAGGTCGCGCCGCGAGATCTCCGACGGCGTCGTGGCCCGTTCCGCCTTCAGGAGCTCCGAGAGCGGGACGAGAGAGCGGGCACCCTTCCCGCCCGGAACGGCGATCCTGAGGTCGCCGATCTGCGAAACGTCGCGGCGCATCCCGAGCGGGAGCCGGACCCTCACGTCGACCGCCTCGCCCTCGTCGTCCTCGTACGTCGTCACGGCCTGCCCGCCGATCAGGGCGCCGACGGTCCGGGCGATGGCAGGCGTCGAAAGGCCGGCGTCCGAGGCGCGCTCGCGGTCGACGACGAGCCGGTACTCCGGGAGGTCGAGCTCGAGGGTCAGCTCGAGGTCGACGATTCCGGGGATCCGGTAGACGGCGTCCTTCAGCTGCGCCGCGTACTGCTTGAGGAGCGGGATCTCCTCGCCGCGGATCGAGACCATGATCGGCTTCTCGGCGAACTCGTCGGCCTGCATCTCGACCGACGGGATGATCCCGGCGATCGGCGCGATCCGCCTCCGCGCCTCCGCGGCGAGGACCGTCGCGTGCTTCTTCCTCTCCTTCGCCTCGACGAGCTTCACGTAGACGCGCGCGTCGCGGACGGTTCCGGTCTCGCCCGCGCCGATCGAGGCGTACGTGTGCTTCACTTCGGGCATCTTCCTGAGCTCCGCGAGGACCTTCTCCATCCGCCCGCGCGTCTCCTCGAACGATGCGTCGGGCGCCGTCTTGAACTTGATCTGGAACTCGGCCTGGTCGGCGTTGACCATGAACTCCGTCTGCAGCGTCCCGAAGAGGACGAGGCCCAGGGCGAACGCCGCGGCCGCCAGGCCGAGGACGGCCTTGCGGTGGTCGAGGGCCCAGCCGACGAGCGCCTTGTAGCGGTCGGCCGTGCGATCGAACCAGCCGTTGAAGCGGTCGAGGACGCGCGCCACCGCGTGGCGGTTTCCTCTCCGTTCGACGTCGGGGTCGACCCAGCGCGAGGAAAGCATCGGGTCGAGCGTGAAGGACACGAAGAGCGAGACGAGGACCGCGAAGGCGACCGTCATCCCGAACTGGAAGAAGAAGCGGCCCATGATCCCCTTCATGAAGGCTACCGGGACGAAGACCGCGATGATCGAGAGGCTCGTCGCGAGGACCGCCAGGCCGATCTCGGCCGTGCCGTCGCGGGCCGCGGTCATGTGGTCCTGACCATGCTCGAGGTGCCGCACGATGTTCTCCCGCACGACGATCGCGTCGTCGATCAGGAGGCCGATCGCGAGGGACAGCGCCATCAGCGTCATGACGTTGAGCGTCATCCCGAGGAAGTACATGACGATGAACGACGAGATGACCGAAATCGGAAGCGTGAGGCCGGTGATGACGGTCGACCGCCACGAGTTGAGGAAGCAGAAGACGATGAGGACGGTCAGGACGCCGCCGAGGATCAGCGTGTTCGTGACGTCGTGGACCGACTCCTTGATCATGATCGAGCCGTCCCTCACGAGCTGGATCTCCACCGAGGGGGGAAGCTCGCTCCGAAGCTTGCCGATCTCCTTCGTGACCGCCTCGACGACGCCGACCGTGTTCGCCTTGCTCTGCTTGAAGACGTCGAGTGCGACGGCCGGCACGCCGTTGACGAGAGCGAGCGTGCGCCTTTCCTCGACGCCGTCCCTGACGTCGGCGACTTCTCCGAGCGTCACGGCGACGCCGCCGCGGGTCGCGATGACCATCGACCGGAAGCCCGGAACCTCCTTCGGTTTGCCCGAGACGCGGACCGGCATCTCCTGACCGCCTCCGTCGAGACGCCCCAGCGGCGTGTTCACGTTCTCGCCCGAGAGACCCGCGACGACCTCGTCCACGCCGAGGCCGAGCGCGTCGAGCCGGGCCGGGTCGATGTCGACGCTCACCTCGCGCTTGCTCTCGCCGACGAGGTCGACCTTGCCCACGCCGGGGAGGTTCTCGAGGCGGCGTTTCACTTTCCGGTCGACGAGCGTCGTCAGCTCGCGCGGGGTCATCTCGCTGGAGCGGACGGCGAGCGACACGACGGCCATCCCTCCGATGTCGAGCTTCTGGATGACCGGCTCCTCGATCCCCTGCGGAAGCTCGTTCCTTATCGCCGAGATCTTCGAGCGCGCGTCCTGCGCCGCGTCGTTGATCTTCACCTCGAGGTTGAACTCGACGATGACGGTCGAGAGCCCTTCGCGCGACGTCGAAAAGACGTGCTTGACGCCCGAGATCGGATTGACCGCCTGCTCGAGCTTTCTCGTCACCTCGCGCTCGACCGTTTCCGGCGAGGCGCCGGGGAACCGCGTGAAGATCGAGAGGACCGGGATCTCGACGTCGGGGAACATGTCGATCGCGAGACGCCGGTACGAGAAGACGCCGAGCGTCACGAGGGCGAGCATGAGGACCGTCGCGAAGACGGGCTTCTTGATGGAGAGGTTCGACAGGAACATGGCTCAGGCCTTCGCGGGGGTCTGCACGCGGTCCCCGTCGCGCAGGCTGAAGCCGCCCCGCGTGACGACCTGCTGGCCTTTGGCGAGGCCCTTCGCGACCTCCACGCGGTCGCCCGCCGCCGCGCCCGTCTCGATGACGAGCCGCTTCGCGATTCCTCCCTCGACGACGAACACGCCGGCCGTCCGCGCGGCGGTGTCCCACGAGACGAGAGCCGAGCGGGGAATGACGAGGACCGAGTTCCTCTTCCCGGTGACGATCCGCCCCTTCACGAAGAGGCCCGCCTTGAGCGACTCATCCGGGTTCGGCACCTCGGTTTTCACCTTCACCGTCCGGCTCGCCTCGTCGGCGGCGGGGTTGATGTAGGAGACGCGGCCCGCGAGCTCCCGGCCGGGAAAGGCGTCGCTCGTGAAAGCGAACGGCTGCCCCACCTTCAGCTCGGCCATGCGCGCCGACGGCACGCTCGCCGTCAGCTCGAGGAGGCGGTTGTCGACGATGCGAAACATCGGCGGGGGGTTCCCCATGTTCTCCACGAAGTCGCCCACGTTGACGTTGCGCGCGGCCACGACGCCGTCGATCGGGGCGCGGAGAATCGCCTTGGCCATCCGCGCCTCGGCCATCGCGAGCTGGGCCCTGGCGGCCGCGGCGCCCGCGCGCGCGGCCTCGTCGGCCGTCTTCGCCTCGTCGAGCCCCTGCTGCGTGGCGAGTCCCGCCTCCTTCAGCTTGACGCTCCGGTCCAGCTCGCGCGCGGCGCGCTGGACGGCGACGTCGGCCTGGAGAGCGGCCGCGTGGGCGGCCGCGACGGTCGCGTCCGCCTCGCGCGTGTCGAGGCGCGCGAGCGGCGTACCGGCCTTCACGCGGACCCACTGGGTCACGTAGACCTCGGCGACCGTGCCGCTGTACTCCGTCTTCACGTCGGCCTCGTGCCGCGCGGCAAGCGTCCCGACGACGTCCACCGACTGCTCGAGGTCGGCCGTCGCGGCGTTCTCCGTGTCGACGGCTACCGGGGGACGGCCGGCGCCGGCCTTGCGCCCGGACTCGCCGTCGACCTTCTTCGAGCATCCCGGGAGGGCCGCGAGAGTTGCGATGAGGACGATCGAGCGGAAGCTGCGCGTCATTTCGGTTTCTCCGTGCGCCGGCCAGGAGCGGCGATTCCTTTGAAGAGGAGGTCGAGCACGCGCCGGAGGCCGTCCTTGCCGACGCCGAGCTCCGGCCGTGCGAGCGTGAGGTCCATCGTGAAAGAGAGGACGCCCATCAGGACGAGCGTCATGTCGTTGGGATCGGCGGCGCGAAGCTCGCCGGAGGCGATCCCGTCGCGGACGATCTCCGACAGGACGACGAGGAGCTTGTTGTGAAAGGTAGCGAAATCGAAGGGCGGGGCACCCTGCGGCGGCCCCCAGAAGACGGCGTTGATGAACCGAACGTCCGCCTTCTTCTCCTCGAAGGCCTCGAAGAGCGTGACGAGAAATCCCTCGAGCCGCTCGCGGACCGGTCCGCTCGCGACCCGGCTCCTCGCAATCACTTCGTCGGTGTAGCTCGCGAGGTCGTTCAGGATCGCGAGATAGACCGCTTCCTTGCTCTCGAAGTGGTAATACAGCGCGGGCTTCGTGACTCCGGCCCCTTCGACGATTTCGCGAACCGAAGTCGCCGTGTATCCACGGGCCGTGAAGAGACGGATTGCAGAATCCAGAAGCCGTTTCTTGACGGACACTTCCGCTGATGCGACGCGCACGGGCATCTGGGAGAACCCTCCCGGAGTCGGCGACTTGTGATCCAACGACACTACCGACCGGTAGGTAACCTAGGCCGGCGAACGCCTTCTGTCAATGGTGAAGATGTTTGCCGGCCGCGTCTTTCGATCGTGTGCCGTCAGCTCTTCGTGATGTCCGTTCGCCCCCCGCAGTAAGGCTGGAGCACTTTCGGAATCGCCACAGAGCCGTCCTTGCGCTGGAAGTTCTCGAGGATCGCGACGAGCGTGCGCCCGACGGGAAGGCCCGAGCCGTTCAGCGTGTGGACGAGCTCGTTTCGGGATTTTCCCCCAGGGCCTTCGACCTTCACGCGGATGGCCGCGCGGCGGGCCTGGAAGTCGCCGAAGTTCGAGCACGACGAGATTTCCTTGTAGCCGTCTTGGCCGGGCAGCCAGACCTCGAGGTCGTAGGTCTTCGCCGACGAGAATCCCAGGTCGCCGCGGCACAGGACGATGCGCCGATAGGGGAGCTCGAGGCGCTCGAGGAGATCCTCGGCATCGCGCGTGAGCCTTTCGTGCGCGTCCCGCGAGGCCTCGCCGCGCGTGAACTTCACGAGCTCGACCTTGTCGAACTGGTGCTGGCGGATCATGCCGCGCGTGTCCCGTCCCGCGGCTCCCGCTTCTGCGCGGAAGCACGGCGTATACGCGCAGTAGGAGATGGGGAGCTCGGCCTCATGGAGGACCTCGTCCCGGTGGAGATTCGTGACCGGAACCTCGGCCGTGGGCGTCAGGAACCAGTCCGTTCCCTGCAGGCGGAAGAGGTCTTCCTCGAATTTCGGGAGCTGGCCCGTTCCGAAAAGAGAAGCGGAATTCACGAGGAACGGCGGCAGGACCTCGGTGTATCCGTGTTCCCGCGTGTGCACGTCGAGAAAGAACTGGATGAGCGCGCGCGACAGCAGCGCGGCCTGCCCCTTGAGAACCGTGAAGCGCGCGCCCGTGATCTTCGCCGCGCGCTCGAAGTCGAGAATGCCGAGCGCGGGACCGAGATCCCAGTGCGCCTGCGGCGCGAAGTCGAAACGGGTCGGCTCGCCCCAGGTCTTCAGAACGACGTTCTGCGTCTCCTCCGTGCCGTCGGGGACGGAATCGTCCGGGATGTTGGGCAACGTCTCTTCGATGGGAACGAGGCGCTCGTCCAAGGTTTTCAATTCTGCTTCGAGAGAAAGAATCTGTGTGGCTATCTCTTTCGAGAGCTGTTCCTCGGTGGCTGAATCTTCGCCTGCCTTGCGCTTCGCGCCGATTTTCTGAGAAAGTGAATTCCGCGCTGCGCGCGCGGCCTCCACCTGAGTCAGCCTCATTCTCCGAACGGCGTCGATCGCGCGCCATTCCTCGAGAGCGCCCGGCGGCACGTCGCGCTGCCTCAGAAGGTGAGGCAGGCGCTCATATTCCTTTCTGAGAAAATCCCGGGAAATCATCGGAATGCATTCTAAGCGGCGCGAGCCGCCGGCATTCAAGGCGGCACTATCATCGTCCCGCTTGACCGTCCCTCGCGTTCTCGTCGCCCTCGTGTCCTGGAACTCGTCCCTCCATCTGCGCGAGGCCGTCGCTTCGGTGCCGGAGGGCGTGCCGGTCCTCGTCGTGGACAACGCCTCCTCGGACGGCTCGGCGGAGATCGCCCGGTCGGCGGGCGCCCGCGTGCTCGAGGCCGGTCGCAACCTCGGGTTCGGGCCCGCGTGCAACCGCGCCGCGCGGGAAGGGGCTCCCTCCGAGACGATTCTCTTCCTGAACCCGGACGCCGCGCTCGTGGACGGGCGCCGTACACTCGACGCCCTCCTGCGGGAGCTCGACGCGGATCCCGGGGTCGCCGCCGCCGCGCCGCGGCTCACGGGCGACGGGCAAGAGCGCTTCCAGCTTCGCCGGCTCCCGTCGGCCGGCTCTCTCGTCCGCGAGGCGCTCCTCGTCGATCGCCTCTTCCCGGAGAATCCGGGGTTTCGGCACGACCGCTACCTCGACCGGGACCGCGAGGCGGCCTTCGACGTGGAGCAGCCCGCGGCCGCGGCCCTTCTCGTGAGACGCGACGCCTTCGAGGCGCTCGGCGGCTTCGATCCCGTCTACAGCCCCGCGTGGTTCGAGGACGTCGACTTCTGTGCGCGTCTCCTGGAATCGGGCCGGAGAATCCGGTACGTTCCCGAGGGCCGCGCCACGCACGTGGGCGGCGTCACGATGAACGCGCTTTCTTACCGCGACTTCCGTCCGGCGTACGTCCGGAATCTCTTCCTCTACCTGGCGCGCCATGCCTCCCCGGGCGTCCGCGCCGTCGCGCGGTTCTCGACGCTTCTGGGCGCGCTCGTGAGACTCGCGCTCCTGCCCGTCGTGCGGCCCGACCACCCCCGAGGAGACGCCGCCGTCGCGCATGCGCGGGTCGTGCGTGGTCTCCTCGGCCTCGGCTGGCGCTCGGCGCTCTTTCCGGGAGGACGGGGTTCGTGACCGGCGCGGCGACCCCCTCCGTCCTCGTCTCGATCGTCACGCACAACGAGTCGAAGGACGTCGAGCGGCTCCTCCCGTCCCTCTTCGCGCAGACGTTCCGCGATTTCGCGATCGTCGCCGTGGACAACGCGTCGGAGGATGGCACGCGCGCCACGTTCGCGGCGTTCGAAAAGGTGACGCCCGTGCCCCTCGCGGTCGTGCCGTCCCGCGAGAACCTCGGCTACACCGGCGGCCACAACCTCGCGATCGCCCGCGCCGTCGAGGCGGGAAGTGCGTGGGTTCTCGTCCTGAATTCCGACGTCGTCCTCGCGCCCGACTATCTCGAGCGCCTGCTCGGCGAGGCCGGCCGCCCGGAATACGCGCGCGCCGGCGCGTTCACGGGGAAGATCCTCCGGGCGGACGGCGCCGACCTCGTGCCCACGAACGTGCTCGACACGGTCGGCATCCGCATGACGCCGAACGGCCGGCACTTCGACATCGGAGCGGGCGTGACCGACGACGGGCGCTACGACGACGCGGCCGAGGTCTTCGGCGTTTCGGGCTGCATCGCGCTCTACCGGACAGCCGCGCTTCTCGACGTTCGCATCGAGACGGGCTTTTTCGACAATGACTTCTTTCTTTACCGCGAGGACGTCGACCTCGCGTGGCGGCTCCGCGGCCGCGGCTGGAGCGCCCGCTGTGTCCCCGCCGCTCGCGCCTGGCACCGGCGGCGCAACCTGCCCGAGCGGCGGCGGGAGATGTCGCAGGCGGCGAACCTGCATTCCGTGAAGAACCGTTTTCTTCTCCGGATCAACAACGCGGGAAAAGAGCACCTTCGCGCGACGTTCCTCAGGACCTTCGTGCGCGATCTCGTGGTCGTGGGGGCGTGCCTCACCGTGGAGCGCACTTCGCTGCCGGCCCTCCGCTGGCTCTCTTCGAACCGCGGCCGGCTTCTCGCCAAGCGCGCCGCGATCGCCGCCGCGCGGCTCGTCACCGACCGCGCGCTCCTTCCCTGGTTCACGTTTTCTCCGGAGGGGGCGCGCCGCCCCGGCGCATGAAGATTGCAATCGTAGGCACCCGCGGCGTGCCGGCCGCGTACGGGGGCTTCGAGACGCTCGCCGAGGAGCTCTCCGCCCGTCTCGTCCAAAAAGGGCACGCCGTCACCGTGTACGCCCGGGCGCACGGCGTGTCTTCCGTCGTCACGGTCCACCGCGGCGCACGCGTCGTCCACGTTCCCACGCTCCGGACGAAGTATTTCGACACCGTGGTCCACGCGGCCCTGTCAGGCCTCCATGCGGCGGCGCAGGGCTACGACGCGGTCCTCGTGTGCAACGGCGCGAACGCCCTCCTGTGCCGGCTGCCGCGCCTCCTCGGGGCCTCGACGCGGATCGTCCTGAACGTGGACGGCCTCGAGCGAAACCGCCGGAAATGGAACAGGCTCGGAAGGCTCGTCTACGCGCTCTCGGAACGTCTGTCTTGCGTAATGCCGGATTCCGTCGTGACGGATGCGCGCTCGATCGAGACCTACTACCGAGACACCTACGGCAAAGAGTCCTCTTACATCCCGTACGGCTCCGACCTGGCTTCCCCGGACGGGCGCGAAGCGCTCGAGCGGCTCGGTCTCGTTCCCGGGGGCTACGTCCTCTACGTGTCCCGCTTCGAGCCCGAGAACAACGCCGATGCCGTCCTACGGGCATATCGCCTCGTCGAGGGCGACACGAAGCTCGTCCTCGTGGGGGCGGCCCCGTACGCCGACGCGTTTCTCGCCACCCTTCGGGCGGAGGCCGCCAGCGATTCCCGCGTCCTCCTGCCCGGCGCGCTCTACGGCGAGCCATACCACCAGCTTCTCGCGAACGCGGCCGTCTACGTGCACGCGACCGAGGTCGGCGGTACGCACCCCGCGCTCGTCGAGGCGATGGGGTTCGGCCGGCCTCTCGTCGTGCACGACACGCCGGAGAACCGCGAGACGGCCGGGGACGCCGCGCTCTACGTGGACGCCCACCGTGCGGAGAGCCTCGCCGCCGGCGTGACCGCTCTCCTGGCCGATCCCGCGGCGCGGGAGAGGTCCGGCCGGGCGGCGCAGGCGCGCGCCCGCGCGCTCTATCTCTGGGACGCCGTCGCGGACGCCTACGAAGCCCTTCTCGCGGGATCGTGACGCCCTCCGACACCCAAAAACACCCGACCCTTGCTAGCATCCCGGAGGTAGCGGGAAGCTCCCGGCTCCGAATGCTGAAGCAACAGGCCCGGACGATCGCCGCACTCCTGTACGCGGCCGACCTCAGCGTCACGCTCGCGACGCTGCCCGTGGCGTACGCGCTTCGGAGCGAGCTCCTTCCCCGGCTCTTCAGCCGGCTCACACCGCTCTACGAATTCAACATCTATCTCGTGCTCGTCGCGCCCACGGTCCTCATTTTCTCTGGCCTCCTGTTCCTCGAGGGCGCCTATCGCAGCCACCGCACGCTGCGCCTGAAGGACGAAGTCGCACTCATGACGCGCACGTCCTTCCTCGGAAGCCTCCTCCTCGCTCTCGTCGTGTTCGGCGCGCGGTGGGACTTCATCTCGCGCCCGTTCCTCGCGATCTTCTTCGTCGTGAACATATTTTTCCTCGTCGCCGAACGGGTGACGGTTCGCCTCGTGGCCCGGCGCGTGCGCTCGCTCGGGTTCAACTTCCGCACGGTCGTCCTCGTGGGCGACACGCCGCGCGCCGCATCGATGGCCCGGCTCATCGTCGAACACCCCTGGTGGGGCCTGAAGCTCCTCGGCCTCGTGCGCGAGAAGCCCGCCGAGGACGGCCAGACGACGACCGCGAACGGAGTGCCTCTTCTCGGCTCGCTTCTGGACTTTCCGAAGATCCTCACGGAATTCACGATCGACGAGGTCGTCCTCGCCGTGGACCGCGGCGACCTGCCGAAGCTCGAGGACATTTTCCTGCTCTGCGAGGAAATGGGCGTGAAGACGCGGCTCGTGCTGGACTTCTTCCCGCACGTCCTCGCGCGCGTGGAGCTCGAGGAGCTCGAGGGGACGCCGCTCCTCACGTTCTCGACCACGCCGGGCGAAGGCATCTCGCTCCTCGTGAAACGCGTCGTCGACATCTTCCTTTCGGTCCTCATCGGCGCCGTGTCCCTCGTGCCCGTCACGCTCGCCGCCCTCGTCATCAAGCTCACGTCCCGGGGCCCGGTTCTCTTCCGGCAGACGCGCTGCGGGCTGAACGGCCGCCCGTTCACGCTCGTCAAGCTCCGCACGATGGTCGACGGGGCCGAGGAGCTCATGCCGGGCGTTCAGCACCTCAACGAGCACGACGGTCCCGTCTTCAAGGCCGCGAACGATCCCCGCCTCACGGCGTTCGGGCGCCTGATCCGCCGCTTCTCCTTCGACGAGCTGCCCCAGCTCTGGAACGTCCTGCGCGGCGAGATGTCGCTCGTCGGACCGCGTCCTCCGCTCCCCGAGGAGGTCGCGCGCTACGAAAGATGGCAGCGGCGGCGTCTCTCGATGAAGCCTGGT
Organism: Thermoanaerobaculia bacterium; assembly: GCA_036385755.1. Lineage (GTDB taxonomy): Bacteria > Acidobacteriota > Thermoanaerobaculia > UBA5066 > UBA5066 > Fen-183. The sequence continues at coordinate 17,277 of DASVJU010000174.1, read as the reverse complement.
GTCACCGGGCTCTGGCAGGTCTCCGGCCGCAGCGAAATCGCGCGGTTCAACGAGTGGATGAACCTCGATCTCGCCTACATCGACAACTGGAGCCTCGGCCTCGACGCGAAGATCCTGCTGCGCACGATCCCCACCGTCCTCACGGGCCGCGGCGCGCGGTAGGGAGTTCGCGTGCGGGCCGCGTGGAGAGACGCCTGGCGGGACCCGTGGTTCCGGCTCCGCCTCGCCCTCACCGTTCCCGCGCTCGTCGCCGTGCTCGCGGCGCTGGCGCACTTTCTCGAGTTCGCCGAGTTGCGGTCGGGAGTCGTCCTCTACGACCCCGTTCTCGCGCTCCTTCCACCCCGCGACCTGACCTGGCTGACCTTCTCGCTGATCTACCTCGGCCTCGCCTTCGGCGTCGCGCGCCTCGCGAAAGAACCGCGCGCCCTCGTGGTCGCGCTTCAGGCCTACGTCGTCATGGTGATCTTCCGGATCGCGGCCATGAGCATCACGCCGCTCGAGGCCCCGCCGGGAATGATCCCGCTGCACGATCCCCTCGTGCGTCTTTTCGGACCGGAAAAACTCCTGACGAAGGACCTCTTTTTCTCGGGACACACATCCACGCTGTTCCTCCTCTTCCTCGCGGTGCCGGGCCGGCGCTCGAAGGTCTTGTTCCTCGTCTCGACCGCGGCCGTGGGAATCAGCGTCCTCTGGCAGCACGTCCACTACACGATCGACGTCCTCGTCGCGCCGCTCTTCGCGTACGCGAGCTTCAGGCTCGCCCGGCGCAGCGCAGGACCTTAGGCCCCGCGAGAACCCGGCGGATCTGGCCGAGGTGCTTGCCCTCGTGTCCCGCGAGGAAGTCGAACCAGTCGACGCCGTTGAAGCGCCCGAGGAGGAAGTGCGGGAAGACCATCGTCGCGAAGCGCTCCTCGCCCATGCGGTCGACGATCGCGAGGAGAGCCTCCCGCGTCTCCTTGAGGCCGGCGAGGACTTCCCGCGGGTTCACCTCGGCGCGCGGGCGCGGGCGCACGAGCTTCGGGGCGCGGAAGCGGATCTTCCAGAAGACCGGCGACATCGGGAGGCGGTAGAGCCACGCGCGCTTCGGGACGCGCGTCGGCTCGCCCTTCTCGACCTTCGCGAGTGCCTTGACGAGCGTGCGCTCGGCCGTCCCGATGTGGTCGAGGACCTCGGCCACCGACCAGCCGCAGTCCGCGGGCATCGCGAGGAGCTCCGCGTTGGACTTGCCCGCGACAGCCGCGAGGATGTCCGCGCGGACCCGCTGCATTTCGACGCGGGCTTCCCGCAGCGCCTCCACCCGGCTCATAATCCTCATCCTCTCACCGAAGCGGAGGCCCCGTCCATGACGCGAACTCTCTCCCTGTCTCTCGCCGTTGCCGCTCTGCTTTTCGGCGCGTCGCGCGCCGCGGCCGAGCCCCTCGTCGTCCGCTGCGGACGCCTTCTCGACCCTTCGACCCGGACCGTGAAGGCCGGCGCCGTCGTCGTCTTCGACGGCGGAAAAGTCGCCGACCAGAAGGCGGCCCCCGCAAGCGCGAAGACTCTCGACCTCTCGGCGTACACGTGCCTCCCCGGCCTCATCGACGCGCACACGCATCTCCTCCTGCAAGGAGACGCCACGTCGGAGGAGTACGACGAGCAGGTCCTCAAAGAATCGACGCCCTACCGGGCGCTCCGCGCCGCCGCCGCCGGGCGCATCGCGCTCGACCACGGCTTCACGACCCTCCGCGACCTCGGAACCGAAGGCGCGGGCTTCACGGACGTCGACCTGCGCAAGGCCTTCGCGCTCGGCATCGTGCCCGGACCGCGCGTCCTCGCCGCGGGCCCCGCGATGACGCCGACGGGACGCTATCCGCTTCTCGGCTTCTCGTGGGAAAGGAAGATGCCCGACGGCGTCCTCAAGTGCGACGGCGCCGACGACTGCCGCAAGGCGGTCCGGTACCAGGCGCAATACGGGGTCGACTGGATCAAGGTCTACGCAGACGGGTCCTACTACCGGACGCCGGACGGCGGCTTCTCGTCGATCCCGAACTTCACGCAGGACGAGATGAACGCGATCGTGGACGAGGCCCACCGCCTGAGGAAGAAGGTCGCGGCGCACTCGATGACGCCGACGGGCCACCGGATCGCGCTCGCGGCGGGCATCGACTCCCTCGAGCACGGCGACGTCCTCGACGACGAGACCGTCAGGGCGATGGTCGCGAAGAAGGTCGCCTACTGCCCGACGATCACGGTCGCGGATTTCGTGAAGGGTCCGCGCAGCAAGACGAACCCGATCTGGGATCAGCTCTGGGCCGCGTCCGAGGAGTCGTTCAGGCGCGCCTACAAGGCTGGTGCCCCGATCGTGTTCGGAACGGACGCGGGCGGCTTCGACTGGGACAAGCGCAACCAGGCCGAGGAGTTCTCCTTCATGGTCGCGTGGGGCATGACACCGTGGGACGCGCTCAGGACGGCGACGACGGCCGCCGCGGACCTCCTCGGGCCGCACAAGGACGGGAAGCTCGGCTGCCTCGACGCGGGCTGCGTCGCGGACCTCGTCGCGGTCCAAGGCGACCCGCTCCTCGACATCAAGGTCATGGAGAAGACCGTCGCGGTGGTCTCGCGCGGCAAGGTCGTCAAGAAACCCGATTGAGGCGGACCCGAGCGCGACGAGCGGCCTTCTCTCTCGTCGCACTGCTGTTTTTCTTAGAAGGTGAATGCGGCCGAGCACAGGCGCCGGCGGCGCCGGCGGCTGCTGCCGCGCAGCCCGAGTGGCATGTCATTGCTTCCTACGGCCAGGCGTCCGCGCCGCGGTCGCAGGGGTTCGCCGAGGCAGGGACGCTTTCTCTCGCGCGCGATTTCCCGCTCGGCTCGGGATTCGTCTGGGGCGTCGAGGTGACGCCGCTCTTCCTCGTGAACGTCACCCGCGTCGACCTTCCGAACCGCCCGCGCGAGAGCCGCTTCGCGGTCGCGGCCGCACCGTTTCTCGCCTTCGACGCGTTCCCGAAGAGCGTCGTCTCTCTCCGCCTCGAGGCGAGCGTCGGCCCCCTCTGGGCGTTTTCCCCCGTGCCCGCGGAGGGCTCGCGCTTCAACTTCCTCGACATCCTCGGCGGGCGCGTCCGCGTGCGCCTTTCGAATGGCGTCGCGCTCTCGGGCGGCCTCCGGCGGACGCACGTCTCGAACCTCGGCACCGTCGGGCCCGACAATCCCGGCCTCAGCTTTTACGCGGGGGCCCTCGCGCTCGACCTCGCGCGCTGAGGCAACCGCCGGTCCGGCCTACTTCTTCGGGCCGTAGCCCTTCGCGCCGACCTTGCCGAGCTCTCCGATTCTCTCGAAGTACTTCGCGAACGCGATCATGCCGCCCTCGGCCTGCTCCCAGTCGTAGTTCTCGTTCGGGGAGTGGTAGCCGTGCTCGGGCAGCGAGAGCCCGAGGAAGAGCACCGGCGCCTTCAGGAGCTTCTCCATCGTGACGACGGCCCCGATCGAGCCGCCCTCCCGCACGAATACCGGCTCCTTGCCGAACGCGAACTTCATCGAGCTCCGCACCGCGTCCGCGAGCGGGCCCGTCGTGATGCCCTGGTACGGGTCGAGGCGGCCCTCGAGCTCGACCTTCACGTCGGGGTTCTTCTTCTTCACGAAGGCCGTGACGAGCTTCGCGATCTTCGCGCCCGTCTGGTTCGGAACGAGCCGGCACGAGACCTTCACCTCGGCGCGCGGGGGGATGACGGTCTTCACGCCCGGTCCGGTGTACCCGCCGACGACCCCGTGGATCTCGAACGTGGGCATCGCCCAGATGCGCTTCATGACGTCGAGCGCGTCGTTCGTGCGGATGGACTTGAAGAGGTGGTCCTTCTTGAATCCCGAGACCGTGAACCCCGACCGCCGGAAGTCCTCGAGCTCGGCCTTCGTGGGCGCGACGACGTCCTCGTAGAAGCCGGGGATCTTCACGCGGCCCGATTTCGCGTCGAAGCAGTCGTTCACGACCTGCATCAGCTCGGCGAGGGGGTTTCGGGCAGCGCCGCCCGTGACGCCCGAATGCTGGTCCGTCGTGCCCGTCTCGAGCGTGAACAGCATTCCCTGCAGGCCGCGAAGGCCGGCCGGCGCGGCCGGTTTGCCGCGCGCGATCCAGATCGTGTCCGAGACGATGACGGAGTCCGTCGCGAGGGCGTCCGCGGCGCCTGCAACGCCCTTCGCGAAGCTCGGCGAGCCGATCTCCTCCTCGAATTCCCAAAGGACCTTCACGTTCGCGGGCACGCCCGCGTCCACCGCCGCCTTCGCCCCGAAGAGCGCCGAGAGCGCGGGCCCCTTGTCGTCGGTCGTGCCGCGGCCGAAGTACCGGTCCCCCTTCTTCGTGAAGACGAAGGGCTCGGATTCCCAGGGCTCGGTCTCCTTCGAGGCCGGCTGGACGTCCAGGTGGTTGTAGACCGTGACCGTCGGGCGTGAGGCATCGTCGCCCCATTGGCCGCTGACGATCGGATTGCCGCCCGATTCGTGAACCGAGGCGCTTCCACCGAACGCCCGGATTGTCTCGACGGCCAGTTTCACGCCGTCCGCGATCGAGGACTTCCTCGTGGGATCGACGGAAACGGTCGGGCACTCGACGAAGTCGCGGAGCAGCCCCTCGAAGCGCGAGCGGTTCGCGCGGGCAAAGGAGGTGAGGGCGTCCTTGGTGAGCGCGGACGTGGGCGCGGACGTATTCATCCCCGGAGTCTAGCTCTGCCCGGAGGCCCCGACGCCCCCGGAGAAAATCAGCCGGGCGTGCCTTCCGAGGAGGGCGGCCCGGGCCTGCGTTTTCTCTTGTGCATGCGCTCCTCTTCTTCCTTGAAGAGGTACTTGATGGACCGCTTCGGGATGAGCAGATTCGGGGCGTGCTCGCGATTCAGCTTGATCACGTCCTTGTCGTACCACTCGATCCAGCCCCGCAGCTCCTCGCCATCCACGAGACGGACGACGATCGGCGTCTTGCTCTGCATCTGCTTGAGGTAGTAATACGCCTCGGCGTTCGTCTGCTCCGGGGGCACCATCTTCCGCGACGAGGAGCCGCGCGAGACACCCTGATCCCTGAGGACGTGCGCCAGCGAGGGCCGGATGAGCTTGCGCGGACCCAGCTCGGCCGTCGGGTCGTCCGCGGAAGGCTCTGCTCCGGACGGCGGCTTTTTCACCGAGGCCATGTCGAGGACTCCTCTGGCGGGACCCATGCGAGGGGAAACGAACTTGAGGGGGAGTCTATTCCGCCCTCTCCAGGAAAAGCCAGAGCCGGAAAAGACCTTGGAGGGCAACCCTCGGAGAGGGGGTCAGGCCGCGGGTTGGGGCGGCGCGGAGCGTCCCCGGTCCCGGTCCCCCGCGTGGCTCATGCGGCGCGCGGCCTCGATCCCGCCTTCGAGCTCGTAGGCGACACAGCATTTCAGGCGGCCGCACTGGCCGGTGAGCTTCGAGGGGTTCGGGGTGAGGCCCTGCATTTTCGCCATCTTGATGGCGACGGGGTGGAAGCTCTTGAGCCAGGTCGAGCAGCACAGGGTCAGGCCGCACGAGCCGATGCCGCCGATCAGCTTCGTTTCATCCCTCACGCCGATCGTCTTCATCTCGACGCGGATCTCGAAGCGGTCGCCGATCCGGCGCGCCAACTCGCGGGTCTCGGGCTTCTTCTCGGACGTGTAGAGGACCGTCATGCGCCGCCGGTCGAAACCGACCGCGCACTTGACGACGTGGACGTCCAGCTTCAGCTCCAGGGCGGCCGCGTCGGCGAAGAGGCGCGCCGCGTCCTGCAGCTCGATCCTCTCGATGTAGTCGGCGTACTCGGAGTCGGACGCGAGCCTCAGGAAGCGCTTCGCCTTCTTCGAGGAGCACGCCTTTCCGAGCACGGGCGTCGTCGTCGTGACTTCGGCGAACTCGGGGCCGTTCTCGGCTTCCACGATGACACGCTCTCCCGGCTTGACGGCGATCTCCCCCGTGAAGACGAGGACCGTGCGCCCGTCCACCGCGTCGGCGACGCGCACGCCGACGTAGTTCCCCCCCGGGTTCGTGGAGGTTCCGAGGGAGCAACCGGTGCAACTCACTCTCAGGATTGTGCCAGAGTGCCTATTCCCGCGCGTAAAGCGCGGCTCCGAGCACCCCCGCGTCGTCTCCCAGCGCGGCGGGTTTGACGCACAGCCTTCCGAGCTCCTGCGAGAACGCGAACGCGGCCGCCCATTTCCTCACGTCCGAAAGGTACGGCGCGCCGACGTCCGTCGCGACGCCGCCCCCGAGCACGAAGAGGTCGGGCGAGAGGACGTTGAAGACGTTCGCCATCGCGAGTCCGACGGCTTTCGCGGAACGCGCCACGGCTCGGAGCGCGAGCGGGTCCCCGGCGTCGCATGCCGCGCGGAGCTGCGAGCCCTTCAGGCGCGTACCTCTCTTCGACACGGCTTTCGCGAGGCAGGTCTTTCCGCCACGGTCGATCTTGCCCCTCAGCCACGCCGTAATTCCGACTTTCGCGGCGATGCTCTCGAGCGTCCCGTCGGCGGAATCGGGTCTCACCCGACGGAAGTCGATGCGGGTCATGCCGATTTCTCCCGCGTTGCGATTGTGGCCCGCATGGATCTTCCCGCCCCGGATGACCGCCCCGCCGATGCCGGTGCCGACCCAGACGGCGACCATCGTGGCCGCTCCCTGGCCCGCGCCCAGGCGCGCTTCGCCGAGCGCGGCGAGACGGACGTCATTCTCGAGGCGGAGACGGGCCGAAGGAAACGGCGCGCGGAAGACGTCGAGGATCTTCCAGTTCCTCACGGAGAGATTGCCCGCCCTGAGGAGGAGGCCCTTCTCCGCGTCGACCGCTCCCGGAGCCGCGAGTGCGATCGCGTCGACCCTCCCGCGCGCCACACCCGCTTCCCGAAGGGCGAGCTCCGCGGCGGCGATCAGGGCTTCGCCGATCGCGTCCGTGCCCTCCAGGAACGGTGTCTTGACCTTGCCGCGGCCGACGATCCTGCTCGCGCCGTCGACGACGCCCGCGAGGACCTTCGAGCCTCCGAGATCGATCCCGAGGGCGAACGTGCCGGGCCTTCGAGGGGACATCTTGACCTCCGCTTCCGCCCGGAAGGATAGTCTCGCGCGATGAGTCTTCCTCCCTGGCAGCGCTTTCAGGCCCTCTCCCTGCACGTGCCGTCGCTCTCGCTCCTCGTCGACCTCTCGAAGTCGTCGCTGGCCGACGATGCGCTCGCGCGCGATCCCCTCGTCGCCGGCGCCTTCCCGGCCGCCTTCCTCGCCATGGAGGCCCTCGAAGCGGGCGCTCTCGCGAATCCCGACGAGAACCGCCGTGTCGGCCATTACTGGCTGCGCGCGCCCGAACGCGCCCCCGATGCCGCGACCCGAAGTGCGATCGAGACGACGCTCGCGCTGGTGAAGGCCTTCGCCGCGGACGTCCACGAAGGCCGCATCGCGCCCGAGACGGCCGCGCGTTTCTCGAATCTCCTCGTCGTCGGTATCGGTGGCTCGGCCCTGGGGCCCCAGTTCGTGGCCGACGCTCTCGGCGCTCCTTCCGACCCGCTCCGCCCCTTCTTCTTCGACAATACGGACCCCGACGGAATGGCGCGCGAGCTCGCCCGGATCGCGGCGACGGGGGGCGGCCTCAAGGAAACTCTCACGGTGGTCATCTCGAAGTCCGGCGGGACGAAAGAGACGCGCAATGGAATGCTGGAAGCGGCCGCGGCCTACGGCGCGGCGGGCGTCGCGTTTCCGCGCCACGCCGCCGCGGTGACCGGCGACGGCAGCGAGCTCGACGCCATAGCGGTGAAGGACCGCTGGCTCGCGCGGTTCCCCATGTGGGACTGGGTGGGCGGGCGTACGTCCGAGCTGTCGGCCGTCGGGCTCCTTCCGGCGGCGCTCCAGGGCCTCGACGTGGACGGCCTTCTCGCGGGCGCCGCCGCCTGCGACGCCGTGACGCGCGAGAAGGCCGTCGCAAAGAATCCGGCGGCGATGCTCGCCCTCGCGTGGTTTCGCGAAACGGGCGGAAAGGGCGAGAAGGACATGGTCGTCCTCCCCTACCGCGACCGGCTCCTGCTCTTTTCGCGCTACCTCCAGCAGCTCGTCATGGAGTCGCTCGGCAAGGAGAAGGACCTTTCCGGAAACGTCGTGCATCAGGGAATCGCCGTGTACGGGAACAAGGGCTCGACGGACCAGCACGCGTACGTGCAGCAGCTGCGCGAGGGCGTGCCGAACTTCTTCGTGACGTTCGTGGAGGTCGCGATCGACCGCGAGAAGGGGGCGGCGTCCCTCGCCGTGGAACCCGGCGTCACGTCGGGCGACTACCTCCACGGTTTCCTCCTCGGAACGCGAAAGGCCCTCCACGAGAACGGGCGCGGCTCGATCACGCTGACGATTCCGGACGTGTCCGCGCGGTCGATCGGCATGCTCATCGCGCTCTACGAGCGCGCCGTCGGCCTGTACGCCCAGCTCGTCGGCGTCAATGCGTACCACCAGCCCGGTGTCGAGGCCGGAAAGAAGGCCGCGGCCGCGGTTCTGGCCCTGCAGGCGGACGTCCTCGCGGACCTCGGCGCCCGGAAGGGCGTCTTCAGGACCGCCGAGCGCATCGCCGCCTCCCTCGGCGCTCCCGGGGAGACCGAGACGGTCTTCAAGGTGCTCGAACACCTCGCGGCGAATCCCGACCACGGCGTCGCGCGAAAGACGGGCCCGACGTACTTCCTGGGAACGTACGGAATCCCGGCGAGCGCTAGCTGAAGTTTTTCTCGCCCGGCCAGATTTCGGCAAGCGGCATCCTGAGGCCGCGGCAGACCCATATCGTGCGACGGTTCTCGTAAGGCATCACCCAGGGGTGCGTGAAGACGGCGCCGACCTCGACGCTCGAGAAGACGCGGTCGTGCCCCTGCTTCCTGCCGCCGAAGATGAGAAAGATCTCCGGCTTTTGCCCGCGTGCGCCCCAGAGGAAGTAGTTGTTGTGCGCGCAGATCGCCGGCGGGAGGCCGAGCTTCTTTCCGAAGAGGTCGACCGCCCCAGCCTCGCCGTAGTTGTAGACGTAGACGGCCGTCTTAGCGCGATCCGCCTCGGGCAGGGTCCTCCACACGGACGCCATCGTTTCGGCCATCTCCGGCCAGCCGAACATGTCCGCGTAGGACTGCGGCAGGGCGCCGATCTCCTTCCTCTCGGGCGTCGAAGGCGCCACGCCGAGCGCCTTCGCGTACGCGACGTAACGCGGCACGGGCAGGAGCGGCAGGACGAAGGGAAGGACGAGGGCCGCGTTGAGAACGAGAGCTCCCGCCCATGCGCCCGCCGGCCATGCGCTCCGCCCGCGGTGCAGAACGCCTTCGAAGGCGACGCCGCCGGCGGCGAGGAGCGGTGCGAACGCCGGCGAGAGGTACTCCGGCTTCGCGTTGCCGTTGACGACGAGGATGACGAACGTCGTGGCCCAGACGATTCCGAGGACGCGGAACCTTCGCCCGTCCCGCGCCGCGAGAAGCCAGAGGAGGCCGGCGATCCAGAGCGGCGCGGCGACGAGATTGAAGTGGAGGAGCTCCTCCCTGAGAAAGGACAAGAGCGGAAAGGCCTTGTACTTGGCCCCAGAGGCGTTCCGCATGAACTCGAGGGTGGGCCAGCCGTTCGCGACCTGCCAGAGGACGTGCGGCAGGAAGAGGAGCGCCGCAATGGCGCCCGCGCACCAGGGGCCCCGCGTCGCCAGCCAGCGCCGGGCCTGCGTCAGGACGAGGCCGAGGAAGAGCCCGAAGCCGAGCCAGAGAATGCTGATCTTGTTCTCGAGCCCGAGACCGAGGACGACGCCGAGGAGAAGCCAGAGTCGCGTCGCGCCGGGCCCCGGATCCCGGGACTGGATCTCCGCGAGGAGAAGGGCGGCCAGCGCCCAGAAGAAGATGTCGAACGCGTTCATGGAGTAGTACCGGCTCATGCCGAGCCAGACCGGCGCGCACGCGGCCGCGCAGGCGGCGAGGCCCTGCGCCACGCGGCCGCCGCCCAGCCGGCGCGCGAGAAGCGCGGTCAGGACGATGACGGCGACACCGAGCAGGAGAGGCGGGATCCGAAGCGCGAAGAGCGAATCGCCGAAGACGGCCTTCCAGGCAGAGAGGAAAAGGATCGAGAGCGGCGGCTGGTCGACGTATCCCGCGGCAGGATGGTCCGCGCACGCGAGGTAGTAGAGCTCGTCGCGAAAATAGCCGTATGACGTGATCGCGGCGAGCTCGACGGCGGCGCGCGCGCACGCCGCAAAGGCGACGAGGCTCCAGGCGACTTTCAGGGCTTCAGGCTCGCGACGAGCGCGTCGAAGTCTTTTCCGGCGGCGGCGACGCTCCGGCGCGGGCCGGTGAGCTTGAAATAGACGACGCCGTTCGGTCCCTCGGCCATCGCGCCCCGGAGCATGATGCCGCTCTTCGGCGATGGCGCCGCGCCCATGCCGGTCCCGGCGGAGTAGGTCCCCGCGGCCGTCACGAGCGTCACGGGAATCGTCCCGATGCGCGTCAGGCTGCGCGTGGGCTTCGGGTCGCCGGGTCCCGCCACGAACTGGGAGAACCAGCGCGCCACGTTCTGGTCGATCGTCCCGCCCTGTGCGGGGCCGAACCAGAAGACGGCGAGCTCGGGCCGGTCCGCATCGCCGGCGCCGGCGGGAAGGGCGTACGTCGCGAGCCGCAGGGCCGAGGATGGCCCCGGCGTCCACGACTTCGGGACCGTCCACGAGAGGCCGCCTCCCGACGTCACGGGAAAGGCGGGCGCGGGCGTCGCGGCGGGAGCGACCGGAACGGGCGGGCCACCATGAGACGACATGAGCTGGGCAAGAAGTCCGAGGAGCGCGGCGGCGACGTGAGCCTGCATGCGCACGATCATAATTCGGCATACTGCCCGCGTGGCGCGCCTCTCGGACCTGTCGCTCAGGAACCGCGTCTTCATGACGACGTACCGTTACCGCGCGCTCGATCCCGTCCCCTTCGCCCGCCCCCGAAAACCCCTGACAGAGGCGCGCGTCGCGCTCGTGACGACGGGCGGCGTCTACCTGCCGTCCCAGGTCCCGTTCGACGACACGATGAAGGGCGGCGACTCGTCGTTTCGCGAGATCCCGTCAGGGACGGCCGTCGAGACGCTCGGGATCGCACACAAGTCCGACGCTTTCGACCAGACGGGGTTCCAGGCGGACCGCAACCTCGGCTTCCCGCTCGACCGGCTGCGTGAAATGGTCGCGCGCGGCGAGATCGGGGCGCTGAACGGGCGCGCGCTCTCGTTCATGGGATCGATCACGGCGCCCGGGCGCCTCCTGAAAGACACGGCGCCCGGCGCGGCCGCGCTCCTCGAGGCGGATGGAGTCGACGTCGCGCTCCTCGTCCCGCTTTGACCGATGTGCCATCAGACCGTGGGTCTGATCGCCGGCGAGCTCGAGAGGCGCGGGATCGCGACGACGACGGTCACGATGCTGCGGGAGATCACGCAGAAGGTCCGGACTCCGCGGGCGCTCGCGGTGCCCTACGCGCTCGGCTTTCCGCTGGGAAAACCGGGCGACCCCGAGCTCCAGACCCGGATCCTGCGCGCGGCTTTCGCGCTCCTCGAAGAGCCGGGGCCAGGCCCCCTCCTCGTCGACTTCAGCGAAGCATGGAGCCGGAACGCTCCATGAGGATCTCGAGCGCCTTGTGCCCGATGTCCTGTCGATAGTGGGCGCCTTCGTACCGGATCTTTCCCGCCGCATCCTTCGCCGTCCGGAGCGCCTGCGACAGGCCCCGCCCGCGCGCACAGACGTCGAGGACGCGGCCGCCGGACGTCACGAGCTGTCCGTCCACGCCCCGCGCGGTCCCCGCGTGGAACACGAACACGCCTTCCATCGCCTCGGCTTCCTCGACTCCCGTGATCGGCCGCCCGCGCTCGAACGGGCCCGGATAGCCTTCGGCGGTCATCACGAGAGCGGCCGTCGCCTCGCGCCGCCAGGCGAGCTGCGCGCCTTCGTCGAAGCGGCCGCGGGCCGAGCCCATCAGGAACGGCAGCAGATCGCCGTCGAGACGCAGCACGACCGCCTGCGTCTCCGGGTCTCCGAACCTCACGTTGTACTCGAGCACGTACGGGTTCATCCCCGTCTCGAGGATGAGGCCCACGAAGAGGACGCCGCGAAACGGACGGCCCTCCTCCGCCATGCCCTTGAGCGTCGGCTGCACGACGAAGGCGAGGACGTCGGACGACGTGGACGCGTCGAGGAGAACCGACGGGCTGTGCGCGCCCATTCCGCCCGTGTTCGGGCCGCGGTCTCCGTCGAAGATCTTCTTGTAGTCCATCGCGGTGGCGAGCGGCAGCGCGCGTTCGCCGTCGCACAGCACCATGAAGCTGACCTCGTCGCCCGAGATGAACCGCTCCACGAGGACGCGATCGCCCGCCGACCCGAACACGCGATCCTCGAAGAAGAGCTTGAGCGTGCGTTCGGCCTCGTCCCGCTCCTGCGCCACGACGACGCCCTTGCCGCCCGCGAGGCCGTCCGCCTTGAAAACGCACGGCAGGCCGATCGATTTGAGAGCGCGTTCCGCCTCGGCGCGCGTCTGGCAGACCTCCGCATCCGGCGTCGGAATGCCGTATTTCTTCATGAACAGCTTCGAGAAGACCTTCGAGCCTTCGAGCTCGGCAGCGAGGCGGTTCGGCCCGAACGCCAGGAGCGAGCGGCGCGAGAATTCGTCCACGAGGCCCAGCGTGAGCGGGAGCTCGGGCCCGACGACGGTGAGATCGATCTTCATCGACTCGGCGAAGTCCGCGAGCTCGACGACGTTCTCGACGCCGATGGGAAGACAGGTCGCGAGCGCCGCGATTCCCGGGTTCCCCGGCGCGCAGAAAATGTCGGTCACGCCCGGCGCCTGCGCGAGCTTCCACACGAGCGCGTGCTCGCGACCCCCCGAACCGACGACGAGGATCCTCATCTGGTCAGGGCGCGAGTTTAACCGACCGGCGGCTTGACGCCCCCGGTCGCCGCGCCGTACCCTTTAAACGGCTCTTTGACCGGGTTTCATCCAGAGCGGCGGAGGGACGGGCCCTGCGATGCCGCGGCAACCGGTTCGCCGTTTCCCAAGGGGGGAGCGGCGGACGCCAGGTGCCAAATCCCGCTCCAGGGCGCTTCGCGCGCCCTCGAGGAAGATGAGATCGAGGCCGAAAATGGCGCGGAGTCCCCGACGCCCCTTCGTCCTCGGAGGGGCGTTTTTCATGGGGCTCTTTTCATGAAGAAAGACATTCGCGAGCGGCTACGGACCGAAGTTCTCCTCGCCGACGGGGCGATGGGGACGCTTCTCGTGTCGCGCGGCGCCCCTCCGGACGGCCCGCGCTCGCCGAACGCGCTCACGGCCCCAGAGCTCGTGCGCGAGATCCACGACGACTACGTGACAGCCGGCGCGCAAGTTCTTTCCACGAACACGTGGGACGCGAACCGCTCGAAGCTCGGGAAGTTCGACTGGGCCGACTCTCTCGAGAAGATCAACCGGGCGGCCGTGCGCCTCGCCCGCGCGGCCGCCGCCGGGGAATACGTCTACGTGGCGGGCGCCGTCGGCCCGCTCGGGCAGCTCGTGAAGCCCTACGGTCCGCTCACGCGCCTTCACGTGCGGGAGCTCTTCACGGAGCAGATCCGGGTCCTTCTCGAGGAAGGGGTCGACCTCCTGTCCTTCGAGACGTTCTCGTCGACACTCGAGGCCGCCGAGGCCCTGCGCGCGGCGCGCGCCCTGTCCGCAGAGATTGCGATCGTCGCGTCGATGACGTTTCTCGCGGACGGCAAGACGAGCTTCGGGGAGGACGTGGAAGACGCGCTCTCGGCGCTCGTGGCCGCCGGGGCCGATGTCGTCGGAATCAACTGCACCGTCGGACCCCAGGAGGCCTTCGAGATCTTCTCGCGCGCGGCCGGCACCGTGTCCGTGCCGGTTTCCGTCCGGCCGAACGCCGGTTACCCGTGGGTCGTCTCCGGGCGCACGGTCTATCCCGCGACGCCGGACTACTTCCGCCAGAGCGCGCGCGACCTTCTCCGCGCGGGGGCCGCGCTCGTGGGCGGCTGCTGCGGCACCGCGCCGGAGCACGTCGCCGCCATGGCGAAAGAGGCCCTCGGCAAAGCCCGCAGCGCTCCGGCTCATCCGGCGCGCGCCGTTTTCGTGGAAGAACGCTCCGCCCGCCCGCGCGAGGCCTCGCTCGAGACGTCCGCCCTGAAGCGCAAGCTCGCCGATCCCAACGCCCTCGTCGTGACCGCCGAGGTCGAGCCTCCGAAGGGAATCGACGCCTCTCTCGCGGTGGACGGCGCGCGGACCCTGCGCGCCCTCGGCGTGGACGCGATCAACATCACGGACAACCCGATGGCGCGCCTCAGGATGTCGTCCATCGCGGTCGCGCACCTCATCCGCACGGAAACGGGCGCCGAGACGATCTTCCACTTCTCGCCGCGCGACCGGAACGTCCTCGGGATCCAGTCGGACCTCCTCGGCGCCGCGGGCCTCGGCATCAAGGCGCTCCTCGTCGTCGGCGGCGACCCGCTGAAGATCGGCGATTACCCGCAGGCCAAGCCCGTCGGCGAGGTGGACACGCTCGGCCTCCTCTCCATCGTGCGGGGCCTGAACGGGGGCACCGACCTCGCGGGTGGCGCGATCGGCTCGGCCACGTCGTTCGCGATCGCGTGCGCGGCGAATCCCGCCGCGAAGGACCTCGACGTCGAGATCTCGAAGCTCTCCGCGAAGATCGAGGCGGGCGCCACGTTCGCCCAGACCCAGCCCGTCTACGACGTGGCGGCGCTGGACCGTTTCTACGCGCGCGCCGAGGCGCGGGTGATTCCGATCCTCATCGGCCTCATCCCGCCGAAGAGCCTGAAGCAGGCCCTTTACTTCGCGAACGAGGTCCCCGGGATGGTCGTCCCGGAATCGCTGATCGCGCGGATGCGCAAGGCGGCCGACAAGGGCCCCACGTTCGAAGAGGAGGAAGGGCTCGCGATCGGCGTCGAGCTCGCCCGCGCGATCGCCGAGCGGGCCCGCGGCGTCCACATCATGCCGATGGCGCGCTACGACGCCGTGAAGAGGATCCTCGAGGCGCTCGGAACGGAGGCGCGGCGCCCATGACGGCCGAAGCCCGCCTGCGCGCGCTCCTCAGGGAACGGATCGCCGTGATCGACGGCGCGATGGGGACCATGATCCAGGCCCGCAGCCTCCTCGAAGCGGACTATCGCGGCGAGAGGTTCCGGAATCACCCGAAGGACCTGAAGGGAAACAACGACCTTCTTTCCCTCACGCAGCCCGCGGTCATCGAGGACATCCACCGCCAGTACCTCGAGGCGGGCGCCGACATCCTCGAGACGAACACCTTCAACGCTCAGGCGATCTCCCTCGCCGACTACGGCATGGAGGGCCTCGCGTACGAGATGAACGTCGCGGCGGCTCTCGCCGCGCGCCGGGCCGTGGACGCGCGCCGTGCGGCCGGGGGAGGGGATGCGTTCGTGGCGGGCGCGATCGGGCCGACGAACCGCACGCTGTCGCTCGCCGTGGACGTGAACGACCCCGGAAAGAGGACGCACGTCTTCGACGACTTCGTCGCGGCGTACACCGAGCAGATCCGCGGCCTTCTCGATGGAGGGGTCGACGTGCTGCTCTTCGAGACGGTCTTCGACACGCTCGTTCTCAAAGCGGCGCTCTTCGCCGCGCTCCAGCACTTCGAGAAGGCTCACCGGAGCGTTCCGCTCATGGTCTCCGTCACGATCACGGACAAGTCGGGGCGGACGCTTTCGGGCCAGATGGTCGAGGCCTTCTGGAACTCCGTCTCGCACGCGCCGCTCCTGTCGGTCGGCATCAACTGCGCACTCGGCGCGAAGGAAATGCGGCCCTACATCGAGGAATTGTCCTCTCTCGCCCCGGTCTTCATGAGCGCGTACCCCAATGCGGGACTCCCCAACGCATTCGGCGGCTTCGACGAGACGCCCGAGATCATGTGCGGAGACATCGGCGCCTTCGCGCGCGAGGGCTGGGTGAACATCGTCGGGGGCTGCTGCGGCACGACGCCCGCGCACATCCGCGCGATCGCCGAGGCCGTGAAGGGGCTGCCTCCGCGGCGGCTCCCCGCAATCCGCGGCGCCACCCGTCTCAGCGGCCTCGAGCCCTACACGTTCCGGCCCGGGGTCTTCACGGTCGTCGGAGAGCGCACGAACGTCACGGGATCTCCGAAGTTCGCGAAGCTCGTCCTCGCGGGCGACTACGAGGGCGCGCTCGTCGTCGCCCGCCAGCAGGTCGAGGGGGGCGCGAACGTCCTCGACGTGAACATGGACGAGGGGATGCTGGACGGGAAAACGGCGATGACGCGTTTCCTGAACCTCCTCTCGGCCGAGCCGGACATCGCATCGCTTCCGATCATGCTCGACAGCTCGAACTGGGACGTGATCGAGGCCGGTCTGAAGTGCCTCCAGGGCAAGTCCGTCGTGAATTCGATCAGCCTGAAGGAAGGGGAGGATTCCTTCCGGAGGCACGCGCGCCTCGTGCGCCTTTACGGCGCCGCGGTCATCGTCATGGCGTTCGACGAGGAAGGCCAGGCGACGACCGTGGACCGCAAAGTCGCGATCGCCGCCCGCGCGTACCGGATCCTCACCGAAGAGATCGGCTTTCCCCCCGAGGACGTCGTCTTCGACCCGAACGTCCTCACGGTCGCGACCGGGATCGAGGAGCACGACGCCTACGCGCTGAATTTCCTGGAGGCCGTCCGGCGCATGCAGGCGACGCTACCCGGCGTGAAGGTCTCGGGGGGCGTTTCCAACATCTCCTTCTCGTTCCGCGGAAACAACACGGTTCGGGAAGCCATGCACGCCGCGTTCCTCTATCACGCGATCCACGCCGGCCTCGACATGGGGATCGTGAACGCGGGCCAGCTCGCGGTCTACGAGGAGATCCCGAAGGACCTCCTCACCCTCGTCGAGGACGTCCTCCTGAACCGCCGAAAGGACGCCACGGAGCGCCTCGTTTCTTTCGCAGAGTCCGTGAAAAAGTCAGGCAGGGCCGAGGTCGTCGCCGATGCGTGGCGAAGCGGCCCCGTCGAGGAACGCCTGTCGCACGCGCTCGTCAAAGGCATCGTCGACTTCATCGAAACCGACGTCGAGGAGGCGCGCCAGAAGTACGGCGCGCCGCTCGCCGTCATCGAGGGGCCGCTGATGGCCGGCATGAACGTCGTGGGCGACCTTTTCGGGTCGGGGAAGATGTTCCTCCCGCAGGTCGTCAAGAGCGCGCGCGTCATGAAGAAGGCCGTCGCGTACCTGCAGCCCTACCTCGAAGCGGAGAAGAAGCCGGGCGCCGCCTCCTCGCGTGTCACGGTGCTCCTCGCGACCGTGAAGGGCGACGTGCACGACAT
>DASVJU010000173.1:0-2793 GCA_036385755.1 Thermoanaerobaculia bacterium | reverse complement strand
ATCTTCTCTATTTCGACGGCAATTCGCTCGGGCGCCTCCCGAAGCGGACGGCGGCTCTCGTCGATCGCGCCCTGAGGACGGAGTGGGGCGCGCGCCTCGTTCGCGGCTGGAACGATGGGTGGGTGGACGCGCCGCGCCGCGTCGGCGACAAGCTCGCGCGCCTCCTCGGCGCGGATCCCGGCGAGGTGACGGTCTCCGACGCGACGAGCGTGAATCTCTTCAAGCTCGCCGTCGCGGCGCTCCGGGCGCGGCGCGGCCGCCACACGATCGTCACGGACGCTCTCAATTTTCCGTCGGATCTCTACGTTCTCGAAGGGGCGGCGGCGCTCCTGGAGTCGGGGCACGGCGTCGCCGTCGTCCCCTCGCGGGACGGAATCGCGATCGACGACGACGATCTCGCCGCGGCGATCACCGAGGACACGGCTCTGGTGTCGCTCTCGCACGTGGCCTACAGGAGCGGCTTCCTCCACGACCTCCCTGCCGTCACGGCGCGTGCCCACGCGAAGGGCGCGCTCGTTCTCTGGGACGTCAGCCATTCCGTGGGCACGGTCGCGATCGACCTCGAGGCGTCCGGCGCGGATCTCGCGGTCGGCTGCACGTACAAGTACCTGAACGGAGGGCCGGGCGCTCCCGCGTTTCTCTACGTGCGGCGCGCGCTGCAGGAGACGCTTCTCAACCCGATTCCCGGCTGGTTCTCACACCGCGACCCCTTCTCGTTCCGGGACGGCTACGAGCCGGCGGGGAATCTCTCGCGGTTCCTCGTGGGTACGCCGCCGATCCTCTCGCTCGTCGCGGCGGAGGCGGGCGTCGATCTCGCGCTCGAGGCAGGCGTCGGGCCGGCACGGGAGAAGGCCGTGCGACTCGGCGGGTTTCTCGTGCGCCTGTGGGAGAAGCTTCTCGAAGCGCGCGGCGTGACGCTTCAGTCGCCGCGTGAGGCCGCGCGGCGCGGCGCGCACGTCTCGTTCGGGCACCCCGAGGCCCTCGCCATAGACCGCGCGCTCATCGGGGAAATGAACGTCATTCCCGACTTCCGGCCGCCGGACGTGATCCGCTTCGGGCTCTCGCCGCTCACGACACGGTTCTCGGACCTCGTCGAAGGGGTCGAACGGCTCCGGCGCGTGCTCGACGAGGAGCGCTGGCGGCGCTACGCCGGAGCGGGGCCTGCCGTCACCTGACCGGCTGAACCCCCCTGACCTGCCTGACGGCCTGTCAGACGTAACTGTTTAGGAACGCTCGCCTCTTTTCGAGCAGTGGTGCCGGGCGGCCCCCTAAGCTTGTACGCGGCAGTGATTTGATGCAACTGAATCAAAGCTTCGGGATTGCCTTGCCCCTACTCTGACCACTTATGAAAACGGCCACTTCCTGCGAACGTCTGTTCGTTAATGTTTCCGAGATCCACTTCCGGCAAGGAGGCTGACGATGTCACTGGTATCACGTACGGCTCTTACTCTCCTCGCTGGTCTCGTCGCGGTGCCCATGACGCCCGTGACGCACACCAGCCCCATCGCCCCGGCAGCCTCTGATGTGCCGGTCGCCTACGCGTCGAGCCAGAAGGAGGCGTTCCTCGCCCCCGACCAGCTCACGTACATCCGGCCCGGTCTGAACATCAAGATCGCTTCCGTCACGAACTTCGCGCCGGGGCAGAAGCCGGTCGTCGAGGTCTTCCTGACCGACGATCTCAAGGGGCCCCTCGACCGCAACGGCCTCGTGACGCCGGGCGTCATCTCGCTCCGTTTCATCCCGGCGGTGTGGAACCCGGCGACGAGAAGGTACACGAACTACATCGTCTCGGGCGGCAACCCGAGCCGTGACAACACGGGCACCTACCAGGACCTCGAGGTCGGCCACTACAAGTACACGTTCGCGAACGCGCTTCCCGCGACGATGGACCCCACGAAGCCGCACACGCTGGCCGCCATGGGCTCGCGCAACACGACTGACATCATCGGGAAGCAGTACTACGCGGTTCCGCAGTACCTTGACTTCGTCCCGTCCACGAACGCGGCCGCGACGACGTTCAACGCGACCACGATCGGCAAGTGCAACCAGTGCCACGACCCGCTCGCGCCGCACGGCGGCAACTACCGCGACATCAAGACCTGCGTCCTCTGCCACAACCCGAACAACATGACGGGCCCCATCACGGTTACCGCGGGCGAGCCTCCCGAGCAGCGCTCGCAGTACGACGGACAGATCTTTTTCCATGCCCTCCACATGGGCAAGAACAAAGAGACTGTTCCCGACATCACCTATCCGCAGGACATCCGCAACTGCGCGACCTGCCACGACCCGGCGGCCGTGGGCGGCGCCAGCTGGTACACCTTCCCCTCGATCGCGGCCTGCGGCTCCTGCCATGACGACCTGAACTTCGTGACCGGCGCGAACCACGCTGCCGGCCCCGCGGCCGACGGATCGTGCACGACCTGCCACAAGCCCCAGGGCGACGTCGAGTGGGACGCCGGCATCAAGAACGCCCACGTCGTTCCGCTCCACTCGGCCCAGCTCAAGGGCTTCAACGCCAAGATCCTCTCCGCCACGAACGTGGGCCCCGGCAAGAAGCCCACGGTGACCTTCCAGCTCACCAACGGCGACGGCTCGTTCGTCGACCCGGGCTACTTCAAGGTCGCTGCGAACGGCAGCCTCAACATCATCCTCGGCGGCCCCACGAGCGACTACACGAACCCCGGCGAGCTCGCGGCCGGCCAGCCCTTCCGTGACGCCGCGCAGACGGCCACGTACAACGCCGCCGACGGCACCGCGGTCTACACGTTCGCGGAAGCGATCCCGGCGACC
>DASVJU010000172.1:0-6664 GCA_036385755.1 Thermoanaerobaculia bacterium | reverse complement strand
GCGGCCACGCTCGAGAAAGAGGCCGTCGGCTCCCGGTCGGGAACGAGGCCGTTCTTCGGATTCGTCTTGTCCCAGAACCAGCGGAAGGTGCGGTGCTCGAGGTCGTCGAGGAAGGCGACGTCGGAGGCTGAGAGGGCGGTTTCCGCCGGCGCGACGGCGACGGGTTGGATCCCCGACGGCGGCGCGAGCGGGCGCGCGCACGCGACCGTGAGAAACAGGACGAGTCCCGATGAAAGAGCGGGGCGAGCCCGCATGAGAATCCAGGCTCGCCCCGGGTGGCGGTGAGACAGTCCGGCGCCGGAGGCCGGTCTCACCCTCTCAGAAGGAGAAGTGCGCACCAAACTGCAGGCGGCGCGGGTTGTAGGCGCTCTGCGTGTGGCCGAAGTTCGCGTTCACGTCCGGAAGTTTCGTGATGAAACCGTCGTAGCCCTGCTCGTTCGTATAGTTGAAGACGTTGATGACTTCGGCGATCAGACCCACGTTGTAGGACCCGCCGAACGTGAAGTTCTTCTCGAGGCGGAAGTCGATGCTCTCGGTCCACTTCGGGGGGTCGCCGCCGCCGATGTTCTCGACGCAGACGTCGAAGCCCTTCGAGCAGTCGTTCACGAAGAACGGATAGCCCGAGCCGAGGCTGGCCACCGTGCTGAACCGGAACTCGAGCGGCAGCGCGACCGTGCCGGTCAGGAGGATCGTGTGCTTCTGCGCGAGAGGGCTTCGCTGCTCGGTGCCGTAAATCGGGTCGTGGTTGCCGAAGCTGAAGAGGTCGTTTCCCGTCTGCTTCGCGTCGGCGAAGACGTACGAGAGGTAAGCGCCCCATTTGGACGTCGCCGTGAACGGCTTGTCGAGGCTGAACTGGAAGGAGTTGAACCACCCTTCCTTGCCGCGGGAGATCAGCGAGAAGCCGAGGCCGGCAGCGGGACGCGCTCCGAAGTCGCAGTTTCCGTTCGCATCCTTGATGCCGCACGTCCACGTGAGCTGGTCCTTGCTCTTGACGCCGGTGTAGCCCAGGGAGGCCGTGAACATGCCGAAGTTGTGCCGTGCGCCCAGGCTCCACTGATCCGCCGACGGGGGTTTCGTGTTGTTGTCGAGGAGGTAGACCTCCGGCGGATCGGTCGTCCCCGAGGCGATGAGAGCCTGCAGGCCGGCGAGACTGAGGTAGGAGGGATCCCACTTGATGGCCGGGCGCCCGTCCTGCGGGCTCCCGTCCTTGGAGAACCAGATCGTCGAGACCCTGTACTGGAGCCGATACCTCTCGTCGAGGATGTCGTTGTAGAGAGTCCGGTCCGTGTACTTTCCGTACCCGCCGTAGGCGATCGTCTTGCCGTCGCCGGTGACGTCGAACGAGAGTCCGACGCGCGGCTGGACGGCGCCGTAGTACGTGCTGCGGTTCGTGCCGTCCGTGAAATAGTTCGACGGGTAGACCGACGCGAATCCGGCTCTCACGTTCGCGGGCGTCACGTAGCTGTTGTTCAGCATGTCGGTCTCGAAGTCCCAGCGGAGGCCGATGTTCGCCGTCAGGCGGGAGTTGAACCGCCAGTCATCCTGGATGTAGACGCCGAACTCCCGGTTGTTCGTCGACAGGTCGGGATTGCCGGAGCCGATTTGCGCCCTGTACGGCATGTCCCCGGGCGTACTGATGAACGTCGCGTCCCGGAAGAAGAACTCCGGGTTGCCGTTGAGCTCCTTGCTGACCCGATACTTCATGTAGTCGAAGGTGATGCCGCCCTTGATGACGTGCTCGCCCATGCCCTTGAAGCTCATCAACGTCAGGTCATCCCGCACGGCGAAGCGATCCTGCGTGAAGTCCTGCGTCGTCGTGTTGTTTCCGATCTGCATCAGGCCTTCGAAGTTCTGGCCGATGATGCCGGTCGACTGGGGGACCGGGTTCCACTTGTACCGCTGGAAGCTGAGGGTCGCCTCGTTCAGCATGCCTCCGAACAGCGCCGTGTGCTTCGCCCGCACCGTCCCGATGTCCTGCTGGATGTTGTCGGCCTGCTGGAAGCTCCTCTGGTCGCCGAAATCGCGGATGTCGGTCTCGTGGCGCAGGTCCCCGGAGACGTCCAGGGTCGAGCCCTGCCCGAGAAGGAACGAGACCTTCCCGAACGCGAGCGTCGCGCGAAACGGGCTCGTGAAGTTTCCGACGTACGGCAGGAACTGGTTGCGCACGGCGGCCGGCCAGTTCGTGTTTCCGCCGAGGAATACCTCGTTCTCGCGGTCCTGGTAGTTCCCTTCGTAGGATCCGAAGAAGAAGACCTTGTCCTTCACGATCGGGCCGCCGAGCGAGAGGCCGGGCTGCCAGCGCGTGTATTCGGGCTTCGCGGCGCCGCGTGCCTCGGAGAAGACGTCCTGGCTCACGAGGTTCTTGTTCTGGTAATAGGCGAAGACGTCGCCGTGGAAATCGTTCGTCCCCGACTTCGTGACCGCGGAGATGATGACGCTCGACGCCTTCTGGTATTCGGCCTTGTAGTTCTGCGTGATGACGCGGAATTCCTGGACCGCGTTCTGCGGGAAGGGATTCCCGCGGCTCGAGTCCCCGCCGGCGACGCCGCCCAGGAGGACGTCGTTCTTGTACGAGGTTCCGTCGATGAAGACGTTCGTGTTCGTCGAGCCCTGGGCCCCGTAACTGACTTCCTGCCGCAGTTCGTCGTGCGACAGGCGGACGCCGGGCGCGAGGGCCGCGAAATTCAGGAAGTTCCGCGTCGTCTGGGGAAGGTTCTTGATCTGATCCTGCGACACGTTCGTCGCGATCTCCGACGAGCGGAGCTCGACCTCGGGCGCCGCCTCGACGGATACGGAAACCGCCGCCGACACCTTCCCGGGCTTCAGGTCGAAGTTGAACTCGATCACCTGACCGACCTGAAGACGAAGCGTCGTCTTCTGCTCCTCGAAGGCCGTCGTCCCGCCGGCCGTCACCGTGTACGGCCCGGGAGGAACGATGAGGACGTAGGTCCCTTCCGCTTCCGTCACCGTCGACCGCTGCAGGCCGGTCTCGGTGTTGACGGCCGTGACCGTCACGCCCGGCAGCGGCCCCGAGGCATCCCGGATGACGCCCTGAAGCCGCGCCGTCGTGTTTTGCGCGAGAGCGGGAAGGCACGCGAAGAGCGCGCCGAGGAAAAGAAGACGTTGCCAGAAATGTCTCATGGATCCTTCCTCCTTGTACGAGAGTGACGAGACGAGAGTGGTGGTTTCGGAGATCGGCTGCCGGACGAGCGCCGCGCAACGAGGCGGGTCGGCAGGGTTTCATGGCACGGTACGTGGCGGCTCCCGTCTCTCAGGGCCGCGAGCAGGCGCTTCATCGCGCGCGCGCCGAGCTCCGCGATCGAGACCGCGACAGAGGACAGGGGCGGCGTCATGAAGCGCGCGATCGGGATGTCGTCGAAGCCGCCGACCGCGATGTCGCCCGGGACCCTGACACCCATCTCCTGGAAGGCGCTCAGGAGGCCGATCGCCATGGAGTCGTTCGCGGCGAAGACCGCCGTAGGCCGGGGCCGCATCTCGAGCACGAGGGGGGCCGCCCGGTAGCCCGATTCCTCCGTGAAGTCGCCCGGCACCTCGAGCGCGCATGCGTCCTTCCCGCCACTGGCGAGGACGGCGCGCCTGTAGCCGCGAAGGCGCTCGC
This sequence comes from Thermoanaerobaculia bacterium, assembly GCA_036385755.1. Taxonomy (GTDB): domain Bacteria; phylum Acidobacteriota; class Thermoanaerobaculia; order UBA5066; family UBA5066; genus Fen-183. The sequence continues at coordinate 3,045 of DASVJU010000172.1, read as the reverse complement.
GCGCGTCCCAGTTGTCGGCGGGACCGGTCACATGGGCGATGCGACGATGGCCGAGCCCGGCGAGATGCTCCACCATCGCGGCCGCGCCGCCCTCGTTGTCGATGTTGATCGAGTCGAACGCCGCCCCGTCCACGGCGCAGTTCAGGAGCATGACCGGCCAGCCTTCGGGGAGATTCGCGGTCAGCGTCGGCCCGACGACGCTCGGTGACATGACGACGAGCCCGTCCACGCGGCCGCGCATCGACCGGAGCGCCGTCTCGGCCTGGGCGCGGTTGCCGTGGGAGCCCGACACGAGAAGCTGATACCCGGCCCCGCGCGCCGCGCGATCGATGCCGCGGATCGCCTCGGAAAAGAACTCGCCGAAAAGATCCGGGAGAAGTACGCCGATCGCATTCGTCCGCCGCGTGATGAGGCTGCGAGCGCCGCTGTGAGGAACGTACCGCAGGCGATCGGCGGCCGCCCGGACGCGGCGGCTCGTGACCTCGCGCACCGGGCCCTTGCCGTTGAGGACGCGCGAGACCGTCGCGACCGAAACGCAGGCGGCCCGCGCAACCTCGCGAATGGTCGCGCTCACGGCAGCGGCTTGCCGGCGGCCCTTCCGGGGTCGCGGGTGCCGTGTCTTCGGAAAGGTGCGCACGTCTCGCATGTGCAGATGTAAACGTTTACATTCTGTGAAGACCGGCGTCACCATGTCAAGGACGATCGTGAGGCCCGCCGGACCCCGCGAACGCCGCCTGCAGCGGGCGTGGGCCTAACATCGGGCGCGGGAGGACGAGTGGCCGGGGTTCGTCTCGAGAAAGTCGGCAAGGCATACGGGGAGACACGCGTCCTCTCGGGACTCGACCTCGACGTGGCTGACGGCGAGTTTCTCGTCCTCGTGGGGCCTTCGGGATGCGGAAAGTCGACCGCCCTGCGCCTCATCGCGGGCCTCGACGAGCCCACCGAGGGCACGATCTCGATCGGCGGCCGCGTCGTGAACGGCGTCCCCCCGCGCGACCGGGACATCGCGATGGTCTTCCAGAGTTACGCGCTGTATCCGCACATGACCGTCCGCGAGAATCTCTCGTTCGGCCTCGTGATGCGCAAGGTGCCGCGCGAGGAGGCGGACGCGCGGCTCCGCGACGCGGCGGAGTTCCTCGGACTCGCGCCGTATCTCGACCGCACGCCGCGCCAGCTCTCCGGCGGACAGCGCCAGCGCGTCGCTCTCGGTCGCGCCCTCGTGCGGCGTCCCGCGCTCTTCCTTTTCGACGAGCCGCTCTCGAACCTCGACGCGGCGCTCCGCGTCCAGATGCGGGCCGAGCTCGCGAGGCTCCAGGAGCGCTATGCGACGACGTCGATCTACGTCACTCACGACCAGGTCGAGGCGATGACCCTGGGACACCGGATTGCGATCCTGAGGGACGGGGTCCTCCAACAGGTCGGCGCGCCGCTCGATGTCTATCGAAACCCCGGGAATCTCTTCGTGGCGGGATTCCTCGGCACGCCCCCGATCAACCTGCTGCAGGCTCGCGTGTCAACGGGAGAAGCGGTCCTTTCCGGCGACGGGTTCGTCCTCCCGATCCCGCCCGCCCTGCGCGCAATCACGGCGGGAGAGGACGGACGCCCGGTGATGGTCGGCATCCGGCCCGAGCATCTTCACGAGGAGCCCGGTCCCGGGCGCGCGCCGCTCGACGTCGTTGTCGCCATGGTCGAGCCGCTCGGCCACGAGGTCATCGTCCACGCGCGTGTCGGCTCACCCCCCGGCGCGACCGTCACGGCCCGCGTCGCGCCGGCGCGTCCGCCCGAGCCCGGCGCGACGCTCGCGCTTCACGTCGATGTCGCCGCTCTTCAGCTCTTCGATGAGGACACGGGCCGTCGTCTCGCCGCCTGACGGCCCCCGAGAGCGGCCGGGCTCCCTCGGGATTCGCGGGCGCTTTCGCCTTCTCTCGGCGTTCTACGGCTTTGCCGGACTCTTCTCGACCGGGAGCTCGATTTTGCGGCTCCACTCGTCCCACGAGCCGTCGTACACGAGCACCTTGTAGCCGAGGCGCTTCGCCGCGAAGTACATGACGGTAGCCTGCTGGCCGATGTGACAGTAGCTCACGACGGTGTCGCCGGGCTTGATGCCGGCCGCATCGAAAATCTTCGCCGTCTCGGCGTGGCTCTTCATCCGATTGTCGTCGGTGACGAGCGTGTCGAACGGCAGGCTGTGGGCGCCGGGGATGTGGCCGGCGCGGGGCATCGAGCCGGGGTCCGTGCCGTCGAAGAACTTCGTATTGCGCGAGTCGACGATTGCGACGCCGGGCACTTTGAGGTTCGCCTTCACGAGTTCGAGGTCCGCCACGAGCTCGGGATGCGGCGCCGCCGTGATCCTGCCCTTCGCCCGCGGCGGAGCGGCCGCTTCAGGCGAGGCCGTCACCGTTCCGCCCACCGCCTTCCATGCCGGCATGCCGCCGTCGAGGATGGACGCGCGGTCGCCGAGGCCCGCCGCGTCGAGGCTGAAATAAACACGCGTCGTGGGCGAGACCCAGTCTTTGCCGAAGTAGACGACGATGCGAGAGTCGTCGCCGATGCCGAGGCTCTCGAGCTTCGCGCGGAGTTGATCGGGCGGCAGAAGCTGGAGGATGAGCGCGCCCTCGGCCCGCGGGATCGCCAGGTCCTGCGGATTGACGAGCTGCGCGCCCGGGATGTGCTCTTTCTCGAAGTCCGCCGGCACACCCACGTGCAGGAGGACGAGGTTCTTTTCGCCCCGGTGCTCGACGAGCCAGCCGGGCGTCACGAGCATGTCCGCCGCCCACGCGAGCGACGTGGACGCGAGAAGGACGAGACTGGCGAGGACGTTCTTCATGGGACCTCCGGCCGGGGCCCATTCTGCGACGTTTCGCGGCGCGGCGCCTCCGTGTAACGTTGGGGTCCCATGTCCGCGAAGAACCCCTGGGCCGATCTCTGGCCGCTCGACCCGGCCGTCGATTACCTGAACCACGGCTCGTTCGGAGCGTGCCCGACGGCGATCCTCGAGAAGCAGTCCGAGATGAGGCTGCGGCTCGAGAAGGAGCCCGTCGACTT
>DASVJU010000171.1:0-8689 GCA_036385755.1 Thermoanaerobaculia bacterium | reverse complement strand
GCGCAGCCGCCGCTCTTCCGGGCCGTGGAAGGCAAGAAAGAAGTCTTCCTCAAGGACGAGAAGGAATACGCGCGCTTCCTTCTCGCGCGGATCGGAGACGACCGCGCGCTCACGTCCGAGCCGTCCGAGCGCACACTTTCGGGAACCGCCCTCATGGCCCTGGTCACGGGCCTGCAGGACTGGCGCGCGCTCATGCTGCGCCTCGCGGTCCGCGGCTTCCCCGAGGCGCTCGTGAGGACGCTCGTCAAGCAGAAGCTCGTCGAGCCCGGAGCCCTCCAGGACCGCGCGCGCCTCGAGCGGGCCGCATACGAGTTTGCGGCCGTCATCGAGGCTCACGCGATCGTCCCCGACGAGGAGCACGGCGGCTTCGCGGTGCACGTGACGCAGGCGGTGAACGGCGTGACGAAGACCGGGATCGTGAACGCGGCGTTCCTCTCGGGATACGAGATGCGGCGCGCCGTCGAGCTGGCGGCCGCGCTCGAAGGCTTTCTCGACGGACCGTACCGCCTGAAGACGAACGGGAGCGGCGACGAGCGCGCCCTGGCGACCCTTGGCGAGGCGGTCGACGCCGTCCTCGAGAGCGCGAAGAAGGGCCTCACGATCAACCGCTACAAGGGTCTCGGCGAAATGAACCCCGAGACGCTGTGGGACACGACGATGAACCCGGCGACACGCCGGCTGCTTCAGGTTCGCGTCGAGGACGCCGTCGAGGCGGACTCGATCTTCACGATCCTCATGGGCGACGCTGTCGAGCCGCGGCGGGAGTTCATCGAGACGAACGCGCTGAACGTCTCGAACCTGGACATCTGACATGACCGACACTCCCGAAAAGCCGCCGACGCTCGACCCGACCGAGAGAATCCCGGTCTCCATCGAGGAGGAGATCAAGCGGAGCTATCTCGACTACGCGATGTCCGTCATCGTGGGGCGGGCCCTGCCCGACGTGCGCGACGGCCTCAAGCCGGTGCACCGCCGGGTCCTCTACGGGATGTGGGAGCAGTCGAACCGGCACAACCGGCCCTACAAGAAGTCGGCCCGCCTCGTCGGCGACATCATGGGCAAGTACCACCCGCACGGCGACGCCGCGATCTACGACACGATCGTCCGGATGGCGCAGGATTTCTCCATGAGTGAGCCTCTCGTGGACGGGCAGGGCAACTTCGGCTCGGTGGACGGCGACTCGGCGGCCGCGATGCGCTACACCGAGATCCGCCTCACGCGCCTCGCGGAGGAAATGCTCGGCGACGACATCGACAAGGAAACGGTCGACTGGACGCTCACCTACGACGGCTCCCTGCAGGAGCCCGCGGTCCTCCCCGCGAAATTCCCGAACCTCGTCGTGAACGGAGCCGAGGGCATCGCGGTCGGCATGGCGACGAAGATCGCGCCACACAATCTCGCGGAGGCCTGCGCCGCGGCGATCGTTCTCCTCGACGACGCCGGCGCGGACCTGGGGGCGCTTCTCGCGGTCATGCCGGGGCCCGATTTCCCGACGGGCGGCATCATCCTCGGCCGGCAGGGAATCGTGGACGCGTACAGGACCGGCCGCGGCATCCTGCAGGTGCGCGGGCGCGCGGAGATCGAGAAGAACAAGAAGGGCGACCGCGAGTCAATCGTCGTGACGGAGCTTCCCTTCCAGGTCAACAAGGCCAGGCTCATCGAGCAGATCGCGGGTCTCGTCAACGACAAGAAGATCGACGGCATTTCCGCGATCCGCGACGAATCCGACCGCGACGGCATGCGGATGGTCGTGGACGTCAAGCGCGACGCCATCGCCCAGGTCGTCCTCAACCAGCTCCTCTCCGCGACCCCGCTGCAGTCCTCGTTCGGGATCAATGCGCTCGCCATCGTGGACGGGCAGCCGCGGGTCCTTCCCCTGAAGGAGCTCCTCCGCCACTTTCTCGATCACCGCCGCCAGGTCGTCGTGCGCCGCACGATTTTCGATCTCCGGAAAGCCGAGGAACGCGCGCACCTGCTCCTCGGCCTCGCAATCGCCCTCTCGAACCTGGACCGTGTCCTCGCGATCATCCGCGGCAGCAAGGACGCCGATGAGGCCAGGAAACGCCTGTGCGCCGAAGTGACCGTCGAGAAGACGAAGCTCGAGACGTTCCTCGGCGTCGCCTCCCTCGACGTGTCCGCCTCGGCCCGGACCGACGACGGCCTCCTGCGCCTCGACGCCACGCAGGCCCAGGCGATTCTCGACATGCGCCTTCAGCGCCTCACGGGCCTCGAGCGCGACAAGATCGTGGCGGAGTACAGGGAGGTTCTCGCGACGATTGCCGACCTGAAGGACATCCTCGCGAAGAGCGGGCGCGTCGCGGCCATCATCCGCAGCGAGCTCACCGCGATCAAGGAGACGTTCGGGCGCCCGCGCCGGACGGAGATCGTGGCTGCCGCGAACGACCTCGCCGCCGAGGACCTCATCGCCGAAGAGGAGGTCGTGCTCACGATCAGCCGGGGGGGCTACGCGAAGACGACGCCGCTCTCCGTCTACCGCGCGCAGAAACGCGGGGGGAAGGGGCGCATGGGGGCCCAGACGAAAGAGGAAGACGTCGTCGAGCACCTCTTCGTCGGGTCGACGCACGATTACCTCCTCGCCTTCACGAACAAGGGCCGCGTCCACTGGGTGAAGCTCTACGACGTGCCGTCCGGCGGCCCCGCGACACGCGGCAAGGCGCTCGTGAACCTTCTCGCGCTCGAGGACGGGGAGCGCATGGCCGCGATGGCGACGACGCGCACGTTCCCCGACGATCGATACCTGCTTTTCGCGACGAAGCGTGGCCTCATCAAGAAGACGGTGCTCTCGGCATACGGAAACCCGCGCGAGAAGGGCATCATCGCGATCAAGCTCGAAGACGGCGACGAGCTGCTTTCTGCGCAGATCACCGACGGGACCCGGCAGATCTTCCTCGGCACGCGGCTCGGCATGGGGATCAAGTTCTCCGAGACGGACACCCGGCCGATGGGGAGAGACACGACGGGGGTCAAGGGCATCGAGCTCAAGGGCGACGATGTCGTCGTCGAGATGGATCTCGTCGAGGAGACGGGAACGCTCCTGGCGGTCACCGAGAAGGGATACGGCAAAAGGACGGACGTCGCGGAGTATCGACACCAGACGAGAGGGGGCTCGGGCGTCATCAACGTGCGCGTCAGCGAGAAGAACGGCCCGGTCGTCGGCATCTCGTCGGTGACCGAGACCGATCACCTTCTCGTGATCACCGAGCAGGGAATCCTCATTCGCCTCGCGGTCGCGGACGTGAGGGAGACGGGCCGCGCGGCGATGGGCGTCAAGCTCATCGACCTCGCAGACGGGGACCGCGTGGTCGCGGTGGCCAAACTCGCCAAGCTCGCGAACCTCGGGGACAGAGACGAGGAGCCCGAGGGGGACGCCCCCGGTCCGGCCGGAACAGGCGAGTAGACTCCCCGGTTCGATGCGTTTCTTCCTCGACACCGCCGACCCCGAAGAGGCCCGCCGCGTGCGGGACTGGGGTCTTCTGGACGGGATCCTCCTCAGGCCCGAGTCTGCGGAAATGAAGGGCCGCGACGCCCGCCGCGTCCTGGCCGATCTTGCGCAGGTGGGAGACGGCCCGGTCGTCGCGACGCTCGCGGCCGGCGATCCGAAGGCCATGTACAAGGAGGCCCGCGAGCTTCACAAGCACGGCAAGAACGTCGTCCTGCGCGTCCCGATGACGCGGGAAGGCCTCCGCGTCGTGCGCCTCCTCGGCGACGAGCAGATCGCCACGGACGTGGGGCTCGTCTTCACGGCGACACAGGCCCTTCTGGCCGCGCGTTCGGGCTGCGCCTACGTTTCGCCGTCCGTCGGCGAGCTCGACGACGCCGGCCAGATCGGCATGGACGTCGTCGAGTCCATCGTGCGCGTCTTCGACAACTACGGCCTCGAGACCCAGATCTGCGTGCAGGGAATCCAGAACCCCATCCACGTCCTCGATGCGGCGGCTCTGGGAGCAGATGTCGCTACGCTCCCCTTCGCGGTGTTAGACCGGCTGTTCGAGCATCCCCTCACGGCACGGGGTGTCGCGGCGCTGCGCAGCACGTCGTCCGACGGCCCCCGGAGGATCCATTGATCTCCCGCGAGCGCGCGGTGGACATCTCCCACCGCATGGTCGAGAGGCTCGCAAGAACGCCGGGCGTTGCCCTTGCGGGCGAGCGCGAGTTCGTCCGCAACCACGTGCTTCAGGCGCTGCTCGCGTGGGACAAGGAGAACGAGCGCCTCGCGAAAGAGACCGAGAAGAAGATCCTTCAGAAGGCGCGCCGCGTCGTCGAGGGGTCGCGCGAGTGGGACCTCCTCTTTGCGGAGGAAATAGAGCGCGCGTACGCGGCGCTCGTGTCGCACGGCGAATAGCCCGAGCCGGCGCCGGTGAGCCCGGCCGGGGCGGGCGCGGGCTTGGTTGGCCGCCGCGCCGGGCCGCGTTGACGTTGGTCTAGGCCAAGATCGAAGATGACCGGGATGGCGACGAGCACCCAGCCGGCGCAGCCGGCGACGCGGGTTCCCCTGTACCGCACGATCGCGGACGCGATCATCCGCGACATCCGCCGGGGCCGGCACCTCGAGGGGGGGCGGCTCCCCGCGTCCCGCGATCTTGCGCGGGCGCTGGAGGTGAACCGGGCCACGGTCCACCAGGCCCTCCAACTCCTGAAGCGCGAGGGCTGGGTCGAGACGAACAAGGGCGGCGGGACCCGCGTCGCGCGCCGGTCGAGCGCCGGACCCGTTCTCGGCCCGGCGCCCGCATGGGACCGCATCGCGTCGTCGCTTCTTTCGCGCATCCTCGCCGAGCCGCCCGCCACGGAGCCGGTCTCGGTCCCCTACGATCTGTCGCGCCTCGCGCCGGACGAGCGGGACTTTCCGGCGGCCGCATTCGCGGCGCTTCTCGCGGACGTGGCGCGCGACGGATCGCTTCTCGCATACGGGTCCCCGTTCGGCTACCGGCCTCTCCGCGAGACCCTCGCCCAGCGCCTCGTGAAGCGCGGGATCCCGGCCGACCCGGACGCACTTCTCATCGTGAACGGGGCGCAGCAGGGCCTCGATCTCATCACACGGGCCCTCGTGGATCCGGGAGATGCCGTCGTCGTCGAGACGCCGTCGTATGCGGGGGCGCTGTCTCTCTTTCGCGCGCACCGGGCGCGACTCCTCGGTGTGCCGCTCGACGGCGACGGACTCGTGCCAGCAATTCTCGAGCGCGCGCTCCTCGAGAAGCCGAAGTTCGTCTACACGATTCCAGATTTCCAGAACCCGACGGGGCTCCTCTCCTCTCCGTCGCGCCGGGCGGAAATCGCGCGGATCGCGGCAGCGGCGGGCGTCCTTCTCGTCGAGGACGCGTTCGACGCGGACCTCCTCGTCGAGGGCGAGCTGCCGGCTCCTTTCGCGGCGCTCGCACCGGGGCACGTGATTCACCTCGGCACGATCTCGAAGGCGCTCTTCCCGGGGGTGCGGGTCGGATGGGTCTCGGGGCCGAAGGAATTCGTGCACCGCCTCGCGGCGCTCAAACGTGTCGGCGAGCTGACGTCTCCCCCCGTCCTGCAGGCGGCCCTGAACCTTTTTCTCGTAAGGGGCGACTACGAACGGCATCTCGTGCGCATGCGGAGCCGGTTGAAGACCCGCCTCGCGCTCGCGCATCGCACGATCCTGAACCGCTTTCCGATCGGGACGCGCGCCCTCAAGCCGTCCGGCGGGTACGTTCTCTGGGCAGAGCTTCCCCCCGGCGTTTCGGGCCGCGCCCTCGCCGCGGCGGCGCGCGAGAAGGGCGTCCTCCTCTCGGCGGGCGCCGATTTCCAGCCGGATCAGGCCGACGTCTCCGCGATCCGGATCTCGGTGGCGCGCGGGTCGGCGCAAGACCTCGAGAAGGCCCTGGAGATCACGGGCGCGGCGGCGCGCGACCTGGCCCGGCAGGCCGCCCGGCGGCACAAGGCACCGGCGCGCGAGACCAAGGACGCGGCCGAGGCCGCGCTGATCCAGATTTGAACGTTCGTTCCGGAAGGGGACGCGGATCCCCGAAAGGGTTTTCAACATGACGACGACGGCGGACAACAACCTCGGATTCACCTCACCCTTCGCCACGGACGCGTTCCGCGTGAAGGTCGGGCTCGCCGAAATGCTCAAGGGCGGCGTCATCATGGACGTCGTCGATGCCGACCAGGCGAAGATCGCCGAGGACGCCGGCGCCGTCGCCGTCATGGCGCTCGAGCGCGTGCCGTCCGACATTCGAAGAGACGGTGGCGTCGCGCGCATGTCGCCGGTCTCGAAGATCCGCGAGATCGAGGCGGCCGTTTCGATCCCCGTGATGGCCAAGTGCCGCATCGGCCACCTCGCCGAGGCGCGGGTCCTCGAAGCGCTCGAAGTGGACTTCATCGACGAGTCGGAAGTTCTGACGCCCGCCGACGAGGAGAACCACGTCTACAAGCACGACTTCAAGGTCCCGTTCGTGTGCGGCTGCCGCAACCTCGGCGAGGCGCTGCGGCGGATCGGCGAAGGGGCCGCGATGATCCGCACGAAAGGCGAGGCGGGCACGGGCGACATCGTCCACGCCGTCCGGCATCTGCGCGAGGTCTCGCGGCAAATGAAAGCCCTCACGCTCCTGACGAAAGACGAGTGGATGGCGGCCGCGAAGAACCTCGGAGCCCCGTTCGAGCTCGTCGTCTGGGTCGCACGGAACGGCCGCCTCCCCGTCCCGAACTTCGCCGCCGGCGGCATCGCGACGCCCGCCGACGCGGCGCTCTGCCGCATGCTCGGGGCCGAGGCGGTCTTCGTGGGCTCCGGCATCTTCAAGTCGTCGGACCCCGCGAAGCGCGCGCGTGCGATCGTGGAGGCGACGACGCATTTCCAGGACCCGGCGCGGATCGCGAAAGCGTCGGAGGGTCTCGGCGAGGGCATGAAGGGCATCGAGGCCGCGAAGCTCAGCGAGGCCGAGCTCCTCCAGACCCGCGGTTGGTAGGGTCTTGATCGGCGTCCTCGCCCTTCAAGGGGACTTCGAGGCGCACGTCGGCGCGCTCCAGCGCGCGGGCGTGGCGGCGCGTGGCGTGCGTTCCGCGGACGAGATCCTCGCGTCGACGGGCCTCGTGATCCCCGGCGGCGAGTCGACGACGCTGCGCCTCCTCATGGAAGGGACGGGGATCGAGGATGCGATCCGCGCGCTCGCGGTCCGCGGCGATCCCGTCCTTGGCACCTGTGCGGGAGCGATTCTCCTCGCCCGGGACGTGGAGGGCCCGCGGGCGCCGGGCTTCGGCCTCCTCCCGATGACCGTCGTCAGGAACGCTTACGGAAGGCAGCTCGATTCGGGAGTCGTGCGGCTGACCGATCTTGCTCCGACCCTTGGCGGCGATCCGCTCGAAGCCGTCTTCATCCGCGCCCCGAGGATCTCCGCCGTCGACGAGACCGTGGAGGTGCTCGCCCGGCGGGACGGCGACCCGGTACTCGTGCGCAAGGCCAACGTCACGGCGGCGACGTTCCATCCCGAACTGACGAAGGACCTCCGGGTGATCTCGGTGTTTCTCTCCGGCCGGGCGGCTGTGTGAGAAAACGGCCGTGTGAGAAGAACGGCCGCGTGAGAAAATCGCGGGCATGAGCTCGAACGCCGTCAACGCCGTCACGGTCGACGCCCCGAGCGACCTTCTCGTCGAGGACCGGGGGGGCATCCGGATCCTCGCGCTTTCCCGCGGCAAGGCGAACGCCCTGTCCACCGAGTTCGCGGCGACGCTGCACCAGGCCGCGCTGGAGGCCCAGGAGGACCCGTCCGTCCGCGGCGTCGTCCTGACCTCCCGCTCCCCCAGGATCTTCTGCGGAGGGTTCGACCTGAGGACGCTGGCGCACGCCTCTCCCGAGGACTTCGGCCGCTTCTCGCGCGTGTTCGATGCCCTTTTTTTCGACCTCTTTCTGCTCGGCAAACCCCTCGTAGCGGCGCTCACGGGCCACGCGGTCGCGGGAGGAGCCCTTCTCGCCGCCACCGCGGACTTCCGCTTCGCGGCCGCGGGGCCGGGGACGATCGGCCTCCCCGAGGTCCGGCTCGGCATCCATGTCCCCCGGCACTACGTCGAGGCGATGCGCACGACGGTCGGAGAACAGGCCCTCACGCGCTGGGCCCTTCTCGGGGAAACGATGCCGTTCGAGGAGGCCCACACGCTCGGCGCGATCGACCGGATCGTTTCACCGGACCGGCTCCTGGAAGAGGCGATTACGTTTGCCGAGCAGCTCGGAGGCGCGTCGAGCGAGGTCTACGCGGCGATCAAGCGGGACCTCAGGGGATCCGCGTACGACCGGGCGATGGACGTGCAGCCCGACGCGCGCAAGGCGTTCGTCGATTCCTGGTTCTCCGAGATCGGCCAGCGCGGCCTCGCCGGCGCCCTGCACCACGGCGCCTGACCTGGCACGACGGACGTGGACGCGCTCGTCGAAGCGCTGGTCGACGCGCTCGGCCTCGAAAGGCGCCCGCCGGACACACGGTTCTTCGAGGATCTCTTCCTCCGCTTCCAGCGCCGCGTCGCCACCGAGACGCTCACGCGCCCGGCGGGAGACCCCGGGGCCTTCGACGCGGAGGCGTTCTTCGGAAATTGGGTCGAAGAGGAACGGGGTCTCGTGGGTGAAGAGCGTTCCGTGGCGTTCGCGTGGCTCGCGGGGCAGCTCGGCTTCGCGTGCGAGCTCGAGAATTCGATTTGCTTCCGACCCTGGGAGACCTCG
>DASVJU010000170.1:0-10787 GCA_036385755.1 Thermoanaerobaculia bacterium | reverse complement strand
ATCCGGCGGCGCAGGTCGCGCATGGCGGCGCTGCGGCCCCAGAAGAACCGCCCCGTCGAAAGCGGCGACTCGCGCTCGTCGAGCACCCGGCGCACGAGGCGCACGAGGCCCTCGCCCGTCGCTTCGTCCTCGCCGACCGTGTACGTGAAGGCGTCGGCGCGCAGACGCCGGGCCTCGTCCTCGAACGGAATCTCCTCGTGCGCGGTCGTGAGGAGGACCGGAAGGTCCGGCTCGCGGCGGCGCAGGCGCTCGAGGATGAAGAGGCCCTGCCGGTCGCGCCGGTCCCGCCGGTCGCGCTTCCCCGCCGCCGTCTCTCCGAGAGGCCGCCGGTCGGGCAGAAGCTCTTCGTCCGGGATGTCGAAACGGAGGTCGAGGACGACGAGATCGGGGAGCTTTCCGGCGCGCGCGAGGGCCGCTTCGGTCTCGAGCCAGCTCCCCGCCCAGGCCTTCTCCGCCGAAGGGCCCAGGAGGACGAGATCGGGCGCGTGGCGGCGGAGAAAGTCCGCGGTCTTCGGCTGGTCGTCGACGACGAGGACGCGCGGGCCGCGGGCGGTCATCGGCGTGCTCCGATCGGACGGATTGTCTCGGGGCCGTCCTCGATCGCGACACGCCGGTAAAACGCGGTGCACGCGCGCGAAGCTTCAAGGCAGGCCTCGTCGAGTGCAAGAAGATCGGATTCGGAAAGAGGAGAAGATCTTGCTTCGGAGGGAGAAAGAGAAGAAAGAGAAGATGAAGATTCTTTGAAGGGGAAGAGGGTTGGGGCGAGGCGCGGGGCAAGCCGGGCCACTTCCGCCATGGCCCGCTCGAGCGCCTCCAGCTCAGGATCACCGCCCGCGAACAGAGGGCCCTCTTCTCTTTTCCATTCTAAGAAAATTTCCAGAACATCCCGCCCTGCTCCGCCACCGCTCGCGCGCGAAAGCAGATCTCTTCTGAGCCTTCCGCGAAGCTCTTCCATGTCTTTCTCGCGCTCTTCCGGCGCGCTCCACCGGAGCGCCTTGCCGACGTCGTGCTTCAACCGAAAGGCTGCGGTTTTCCGCCGCAGCCTCCGGTCCTCATGGGGTTCTGTCGGGTTCGTCATGCGACGCTGATTATCCGCTGAGCCGTTCGGTCACCTGCTGGAGCCGGTTCCAGTCCACGACGCCCGGCGCCGAATACGGGCGGTCGACGAGAACCGGCCGGCGCCCGCCGTCCGTGTCGCAGAGGACGTGCCGCTTCGGAATCCGCACGCCGTCGGGTGTGAAGCCCTCGCAGACGACGAGGAGCAGGCGCCCGTCCGGCGAGAAGCCGAGGGACGTCGTGTAGCGGTCTTCGCCCTGAAGCGGCCCGCTCGAGGCCGGGGCCGCCCCGGCCGACAGGAGTTCGGGCTCGGCGGAGGCCGCGGGCTCCACGACGCGCGCGCGCACGAGGTCGAGAAGCCGCGTCCTTCGCCAGCCGGCGGTCGGCGCCTCGTCCCAGACGAGCTTTTTGCCCGCGGTGTCGAACGCGAGGCTCGCGGGGTCCGCGCCCACGACCGTGTACGGCTGGATCGCGTCCTTTCCGTCCGGGCGCGACACGACGAGGAGCGTCACGCCGCCTTTCGCCACGAACCGGGCGCGCATTCCCGACGCGGAAACGACGGGCTTGTCCGAGACGACCGTGCGGGGCAGCGACTTCGTGAGGCGCGCCACGAGGCGGTCCGCGGCGCGGCGCCGTGACGCATCCGGCGTCGTGGCCGTGACCTCCGAGGCGGTCTCGATCGCCCCGTCGCGGTAACTGGCGAAGGCCTCGACGTCTCCCCGGCGGGCGGCGCCCTCCGCCAGCCAGGACAAGAGCCGTGCGCGCTCGAGGAGGAACGGCACGCGGCGCGTCGACGCCGGGAACGAGGAGAGGAACTCCGCGAGGTCCCGTTCGCGGCGGACGGCGATCGCGACGTCGCCCGGACGCTCAGGATCCACGACCGGGCCGCAGGCCAGGAGGAGACGCAGCCGCGCCCGCTCGGCCACGTCGGCGGTAGGCGCGAGCGCGATCAGACGCCGGTAGGCCTCGCCGTCGTATCGATAGCCGCTGCCGTCGCCTTTCGGGACGAGGGTGACCCCCCACACCTGCGCGAGGACCGCCGAAGCGGGCGGGCGCCCGTCTTCGCCGGGTCGCGCCGACTGCGCCAGCAGCTCACCGGCCCGGCCGAGGAGCTCCCAGCCCTCGACGCGCGAGGCGTCGCGCCGCAGGACCTCGTGCAGGTAGGCGGCGGCGAGGACCGGTCGATCGTGGGCGTCGAGCAGGAGGCGCGCGTTCCCCGCGAGACGATCGATCGGTTCGCGCGGATCGTCGAGCGCGAAGAAGGCCGACGCGTCGGCCCAGCCGCGGACCGTGACCGAGGGGCCGCCGCTCGACGGAGCGACGACCAGGACATGGCTGCCGTTCCGCTCGAGGAGCGTCACAGGCGCGCTGGCGGCGACGCGCCCGCCGCGTCCGAACCGGTCAGTCGCCGTGTCGCCGAGGACGACCGATCGCAGAGCCACGAGGTCCCTTGCATCGGGCTCTTCCGCGTGCGCAAGGGCCGCGAGGAGAAGAGGCGAGGCGAGGAGGCCGAGAAACGCGAGAAGCCTGAGGATCGGGGCGACGTAGCGGCGGACCATGTGAACCTCCCGGCGCGGAATTCTTGTCCGCGCCTGCCGGAGGCATTTCACGGTTCGTGCCGCGAGGGTTCGCCGGGCCCGCGCGCGTCAGGCCGCAGCTCGATTATGCGATACAGATAATGTTTCTTAGAAATGGAGATATTTGGGATTCGCGCCAGGCCCGGCTCTCCCGCGGCGCCCGTCCCGCATTCAGCGGCTCAGAAGAAGGAAATGAAACGCGGCGATGACGAGGGAGTGCGTAATGCGGCCCGCCCGGATCAGGTCCGGGATTCTCGCGAGCGGCACGAGCACCACGGCGAGGTCCTCGCCCGCGTCCGGTATCAGATCCCCCACGCGCCGGCAGCCGCGGGCGAGATACGTCGTGCAGAGGTTCGACTGGAACGCCGGATTCGGGTGGACGACGCCGAGGCGCTTCCAGGCCCCGGCCGCGTATCCCGTCTCCTCGCGCAGCTCGCGGCGCACCGCGGCGAGCGCCGAGCCGTCGTGCGTCTCCCTGCCGCCGCCCGGAATCTCAAGCGTGACGGAGTGCGCGCCCGCCCGAAACTGCCGCACGAGGACGACCTCGTTCCGATCCGTCAGCGCGATCACGTTCACCCAGTCCGGGCAATCGAGGACGTAGAAAGGATGCGGCCGGCTCGTCCGGGGCGACAGGAAAGACTCGCGCCGCACGGAGAAGACCTTGAACGAGCCGAGGGTCCGCGAGGACAGCAGCGGCCACACCGAAGGGGACGAGGGCAAAAGAGAAGACTTCCTGGAAGATGGAGAGTGCGGGGGCGATGGACGCGCGCGCCGACGAGCGCCTACCCTCTTGCTCATTCTAAGAATATCTTCGTGCTCTTCGAACCAATCAGGCGTTTCCGAAGCCCGTGATGATGTACGTGCCGCTCTTTCCGTCACGCTTCAACGAGATGAGCTTCTGGTTCTCCGCCGCCTCCAGCAGATCGGAGAAGGCGCGGAAACCGTAGTAGCTCTCGTTGAAGGACGGGTTCTTCCTCTGCATGGTCTGCTTGACCATCGAGCCCCACAGGACTTCCTTGTTCTCGCGCTTCAACGCGAGAAGAGAGTCGATGAGGAGCGAGAACACTTCAGCCGTCTTCTCGGGCAGGCCCGCGAGCGTCGGGACCTTCGTCTTCTCCCGCACGAGATCCTCGTAGTAGAGGAACTCGTCGCAGTTGTCGATGAGGAGCTCGGAGGTCGAGCCTTTCACGCCGAAGCCCAGGACCTGCTTGTTGTTCTCTTTCAGCTTCGAGACGAGCGGGGAAAAGTCCGAATCGCCCGAGCCAATGACGAAGGTCGTGATGTGCGCCTTGTTCGAGGCGAGGTCCATCGCGTCGACGACCATCCGGATGTCCGCCGAGTTCTTGCCCGTCATGCGGTGCTGGGGGATGTCGATGAGCTCGAACGCGGACTCGTGGAACGCACGCTTGTATTCCGTGTAGCGACTCCAGTCCGCGTACGAGCGCTTGACGACGATCTTCCCCTTCTCGAGGAGGCGCGAAATGAGCAGCTTGACGTCGAACTTCGGATGTCCGCTCTCGCGCAGACCGATCAGAAGGTTGTCGATGTCGATGAAAAGGGCGAGGATCTGTTCTTCCTGGTTCATGGCTCCTGCCGGCGGCGGCGCTCCCATTCCGTCGATGAAATTCGACGCCGGAGAGAGGGAGGGCGGGGCCGCGAGAACGGGTTCGGCTTCGGGAAACGGAACGTCGGGAAGCGCGTCGGCCGGCATGGCCTTCGTTCCGGCCCGGCCGCGCCCGCCGCGTCTGCGGCGCCGGACGACGCCTGCGGCTTTCGGTACGGACTCGTTCACGAAACCTCTGTCACGTCAGCGCATTGTCGCACGGTTCCCCGGCCGAAACCCTCGCGCGCCCACCGGGTGCGAGAATCGAGGGCATGCTCGGGGATCCCCTCCTCTTCGACCTCCACGCCCGCGGTGCGATCATTCTCACCGGCAAGGACCGCGCGTCCTTCCTGCACGGCCTCGTCACGAACGACATCCGGAAGCTCACGCCGGGCGCGGGCTGCGCGGCGGCCTTCCTGACGCCGAAGGGAAAGATGCTCGCCGACTGCGTCGTTCTCTGCGAGGAGGAACGGATCGAAATCGACTGCGAGCCGGAGCTCTCCGGGAAGATTGAAGATTTGCTTCGGAAATATCTGGTCTTCAACGATGTTCAGATCATCAACGAGACACCCGCACGGGCCGTCTTTCACCTCACGGGCGAAGTCGCGGGCGACGCTGTCGAAGATTTGCTCAGAAGGGGAATAGGGACGGAACCGGGCGGGCTGGGCGAGCAGCTCTCCGTGCCGCTCGAACCTCACGCCCACGCCGCGTTCCCGGGCGCCGCCGCAGGCGGCGCCATGCGCGTCGTCCGCGAGAACCGCACGGGCGTCCCCGGCTACGACCTCCGCTTCCCCTCTCCCCTTTCAGAAGAAATCTCTTCTTCTCTTCTTTCAGCGGGGGCAACGCAGGCATCGGGCGATGAGATGGAGGCCCGCAGAATCGCCGCCGGCATCCCCCGCTGGGGTTTCGAGCTGACGGAGGCCGTCCTGCCGGATGAAGCGGGACTCCGCGAGCGAGGCTTCATCTCGGAGAACAAGGGCTGCTACGTCGGGCAGGAGACCGTCGCGCGCATCAAGACGTACGGCCACGTGAACCGCAAGCTCGTTCGGCTCTCTGTCTCCGGCGGCAATCCGAAGACGGGGGACAAGGTTTTCTTGGAAGGTGAAGAGAGCGGGACGGTAACGAGTGCGACTCCGGCCGTGGCGGCGGGCGAGGCCGCGGCGCTCGCCTATGTCAAGCGCGCTCATGCGAACCCGGGCGCGCGCTTCCTCGTCCGGACTCCCGAAGGCGACCTCCCGGCGTTCCTCTCCTCCCTGCCACTAGCCTGACGCTCGCCGTGGCCTCGGTCCTCTCCAGGCAGAGGCCCGCCGGCCCTCACGCCGCATGCGACTGCGTCTCTCTCTTGACAGAGGCCACGCGCGGCCTAAAGATCACCCCGCACCCACGAAGCCCTCACGCGGCCGCTTTGCTGGCAGAGTTCTTGTGCCGGCGGATGCCGCGGATACGTAGCGACCCCCTCGCAGGAGACCGTGATGACGCGACGCCCGTGCCTCTCTCCGCCGATTGCTTACGCGCTCCGCAACGCTCTCGCGCTTCTCGTCTTGCTTGCCGGCGCTGTCCCGGCCGGACTGCGCGCGCAAGTCGCCAGCCAGAGCGTCAACATGGTGTCCGGAATCCAGTGGCCCGGCGGCGACCCCTTCCTCCAGCGCCAGAACGAGCCCTCGATCGCCATGTCCTCGCGAAACCCGCGTCACCTTCTCGCCGGCGCAAATGACTACCGGACCGTGGACATTCCATTTCCGCCGTCGCCGCCGAATACTCCCCCCGAGACGGGCGACGCCTGGCTCGGCGTTTTCAAGTCCTTCGACGGCGGCCTCACCTGGAAGAGCACCCTGCTGCCGGGTTACCCGCAGCAGACGCCCGCCCCGACCGGCCCGCTCGCAGGGTTCACGACCGCGGCCGACCCGGTCGTCCGCGCCGGCACGAACGGGTTGTTCTACTACTCGGGGATCGCGTTCAACCGCGGCACGAACGTCGGCGTCCTCTTCGTCTCGCGGTTTATGGACCTGAACAACAAGGAGAACGGGGATCCCACTCTCGATTCCGATCCGATCCGGTACATCGACACGCAGGTCGTCGATCGGGCGACGGCCGCGAGCTCCCCCTTCATCGACAAACCCTGGATCGCCGTGGACAAACCGCGCCTCCTCGACGGCGTCTGCCACCTGACCGTCCCGCAGCCCCAGCCGGGGAACCCGTCCGCCACCGTGAGCCAGACCGTGCCCGCGGGCTCGGTTTACGCGGCCTGGACCGAAGCGACGGGGACGGGCAGCTCGCTCACGACGAACATCTTCTTCTCGTACTCGAGAAACTGCGGCGGTTCCTGGAGCCGGCCTGTCAAGCTGAACGGCACGAACAAGGTCAACCAGGGGGCCTCGATCGCGATCGACCCGGCGACGGGCGTCATCAACGTCGTCTGGCGCCGGTTCGCCAGCGGATCGCAGACGGACGCGATCATGATCGCGAGGTCGCTCCGCGGCGCCCTCTTCTCGACCCCGTCGGTCGTCGCCTCTCTTCCCCCTTACAACGCGGCGACCCTCCTGACGGGCAAGTCATTCTTCGATCAGGGGACATCCACCGATTCCTTCCGGACGAACGCGTATCCGACGATCGGCATCGATCGCCGCCCCAACGCCGGGACGGAGGATACCGACGAGCCCGACAATCCCACTTTCCGGGGCCGGATCTTCGTGGCCTGGTCGCAGCGAATGCCGCCGAACGGTGACGCCCGGGTCGTCCTCTCGGTCTCCACGGACGGTGCGTCCACCTGGTCGGCGCCGCAGCCCATCGACAGCTATTCTCTGTCGGACGACTCCGGAACCTCGTTCTCCCGCGGCCACCAGTTCATGCCGCAGATGACAGTGACGGCCGACAAGATCACGGTCATCTACTACGACGCCCGGCTCGACCACACGTTCGGTCTCTTCTCGCCCCGCGCCAATCCGCTCACGCCGGACCCCGTCACCGGAAAGCTCTACCTCGAGACGCGGGCCCTGAGGGGCGAGCTCCTCGATCCGGGCGGCGCGGCCCGGGTCTTCACACCATTCTTCGTCGAAACCGGAATGACGGAATGGCGCCATACGCTTGACCTCCGCGTCGCGCAAGCCGACTCCGCCGTCTCCCCCGCATTCACGTCTGCCCGCCTCTCGCAGTACATCTTCGGCACGCGCGGCGACGAGACTGGGATCGTCGCCTCCCTCCAACAGCTCCAGATCAACCCGCCAAACCTCCGACTCTTCCAGCAGGGCACCGTCCCGTTCCTGGGCGACTACATCGACGTCGCGGGTCCGACGTTCCTTCCGCCCAGCGCGCCAGGGCGCCGGTGGCGCTTCAACAGCCTGCCGGGCACCAATCCGGTCTTTCTCGCCTCGTGGACGTCCAACCAGGACGTGCGCCCGCCGGCCGACGGCAACTGGTCGAACTTCACGCCGCCCACGACGACCAGCGGGGTGAGCAAGTTCGACGGCTCGCCGCTTCCCGCCTGCAGGCCCGGCAACGAGGGCATGCGGAACCAGAACATCTACGCCGCCCGGATCTCGCAAGGTCTCGCCGTCTCCTCGGTGCAGAACGCCAAACCGCTATCGACCATGCTTCAGCGCGACCTGACCGTCAACGTCGAGAACCTGACGACGCTGTCCCGGACCTTCCGGCTCACGATCGCGAGCCAGCCCGCAGGGGGCCGCGCCTCCTTCGTGCCGGCGCCGAACCCGCCGACGGGTACGCTCCCTGCGCCCGCGACGACGCTCGACGTCGTGATCCCGGCGAACTCCTCTGTGGCGCGCTCGGTCTATGCCCTTTCCACGGACCCGAACGCCATGATCGAGGTCGACGTGGCCGAGGTGAACGGCGCGCCCGGCAGCCAGCTGAAGACGAACGGCCTCACTGGCTTCGTCATCTTCAACAGTGATCCGTCCGCTCCGACGCTCGTCAATCCCGACAATTCGACTGCTCCACCCGTGACGACGGTGGAGGTCTACAACCCGAACGTCACGAACCCGAACGTCACCAACCCGAACATCACCAACCCGAACGTCACCAACCCGAACGTGACCAACCCGAACGTGACGAACGCGCCCGTCTCCGACGCGACCTACACGGTGACGAACACCGGCAACACGGCTTCGACGTATCACGTGCAGCTGGCGGGAACGGCCCCGACAGGGACGCCGCTTCAGCTCATCATCACGAAGCCGTATGCGAACCCGGCCTCCCTGAACTGCGTCCTCTTCGAGCAGCAGCACAACCTTCCGGTCGCCAGCATCGTGAACCCCACGTTCGTCGACCCGAACCTGCCCCCGAACCCGGCCATCACGGACCCGTCGGACGGCAACGCGACGTTCGTCCTCGGGCCCGGAGAGTCGATTCTCGTGACGATCCGCGGGCCGGTCGACATCCCGACGCTCACGAACATCATCCAGAACCTGGCGCCCGTCGTCGTGGCGCACGCCCCGAACAGCAACGACACGACGAACGTTCCGGCGACGTCTCCGCCTTCTATCACGACGTCGTCTCTGCCGGACGGCGTGAGCAACCAGTCCTACTCCGCCACGCTCACGGCGCTCGGCGGCACGCGTCCCTACGTCGCCTGGGCGGCGACGGGCCTGCCGGCCGGCCTTTCGATCGGCGCGACGACCGGCCTGATCTCGGGGACGCCTTCGGCCGCCGGTACGTTCCCCGTCGGAGTCTCGGTGACGGACTCCGCGTTGAAAACGGGCAGCCGCTCCTACACGCTCCGGATCGCGAGTCCTCTGACCATCACGACGGCCTCGCTCCCCAACGGGACCCCCGGCACCCCGTATTCGCAGCCGCTCGTCGCGACCGGAGGCTCCGGAACGCTGACGTGGAGCCTCGCGACCGGCAGCCAGCCACCGCCGCCCGGGATCGGCCTGACCACGGCGGGCGTCCTCTCCGGGACCCCGACCGGAACGGGCACGTATCCATTCACCGTTCAGGTCGTCGATTCGGGCAGCCCCCAGCAGACCGCGACGGGATCCCTCTCGATCACGGTCGGAGCCGCCCCGTGCGACCCGATCGCTCTCGCGGCGAGCATCTCGGCCGCGAGCGGCACGACCCAGACCATCAACCTGACGGCTGGCTGCACCTATACGTTCACCGCGGGAAGCGCCGCCGACACCCTCACGGCTCTCCCGCACATCACGTCCGGGACGAGCCTCACGATCAACGGCAACGGCGCGACGCTCCAGCGGTCCACCGTCTCCGGCACGCCCGCCTTCCGGCTCCTCGCGGTGGACGGTGGCGGCACGTTGAATCTCAACAGCGTCAGCGTCACAAATGGCGGATGCGGCAACGGCGCGTCCTGTAACAACCTCGAGGGAGGCGGCGCGTTCGTCGCCGCCGGCGGAACGCTGAACGTCGTCCTCAGCAACTTCACCGGCAACCAGACGGGCGTGGACTCGACCAACTCCCGCGGAGGCGCCATCGAGAGCTTCGGCGCCCTGACGGTCGACCGCAGCGCCTTCACGTCCAACCAGGCCCAGAACAACGGCGGCGCGATCTTCAACTTTGGCGGGACGCTGACCGTCACGAACAGCACCTTCGCGAGCAACACGGCGCAGAACGTTGGCGGCGCGATCGTCGTGTTCTCACCGAACGCCTCGACGATCACGAACAGCACATTCGTCGGAAACACCGCATCCCGCCTCCTCTGGGGGGGCACCGAGACGGGCAGCGCCATTTACAACCAGAACGGGCTTAACTGGAATTATCCCGCCAGCGGTCCCCTGACCGTGACGAGCTCGACGTTCGCGGGCAACGGAGCGAACGGCGCGATCGCTACGGAAACGGGCGTCGCGACCACTCTCCGCAACACAATTCTCACGGGCAGTGCCGGTACAAACTGTGGTGGGAGTGGCGCCGCGACAGACGGCGGATTCAACATCTCCGGCGACGCGAGCTGCGGCTTCACACCGTCCACGGGTTCGCTCAGCAGCACGGACCCGCAGCTCGATCCGGGCGGCCTCTCGTCCGCCGGCGGCCCCACCCAGGTCGTCGTGCCGCTGCCGGGCAGCCCGGCCGTGGACGCGATTGCCCCCGGCGTCAACGGGTGCGGGACGACCCTCACGACCGACCAGCGCGGCGCGCCGCGTCCGACCGGGGCGGGCTGCGACATCGGTGCGGTCGAGTTTCCGCCCGTCCTCTGGGGCGGCGCCACGATCACCAACGTCCAGCTGAACAGCGGTGGAAACGTCCTCACGCTGCCGGGTGGGGGCGCCTTCACACTCAGCCACAATTACACGGTTGCCAACGACCCCAGCTGTCCTGGCTGCATCGATCAGATTCAGGTCGGTTTGTCGATCAACCCGGGCCCCCAGATCTGTTCGTACTTCGGCATTCCCCCGGTCTCGGGCGTCTCTGGGCAAGCCACCGTGGGCCTGACTGTGCCGGCGGCATCGGGAACGTACTACATCGGAATCGACTGGTCGGAGCAGTACTCCTGCGTCACTTTCTGGTCGTACAGCCCGCCGACGCCAAACCGCTACATCGGCAAGGTGATCGTGCCCTGAGGCACGGGACGGCTACTTCGACTCGCC
>DASVJU010000169.1:0-9893 GCA_036385755.1 Thermoanaerobaculia bacterium | reverse complement strand
CTCGTCGTTCGACCGCATCATCGCGGCCGGCGGCTTCGTCTCCGTCCCGGCCGGCAGCGCCCCCGACGGCAACGCGATCCCGATCCGCAAGAGCTGCTCGGATCGCGCGATGGACGCGGCCGCGTGCATCGGCTGCGGCGCCTGCGCGGCGGCATGCCCGAACGGCTCGGCGATGCTCTTCGTGGCGGCCAAGGTCTCGCACCTCGCGCTCCTCCCGCAGGGCCAGCCCGAGCGCTACGAGCGGGTGCTCTCGATGGTCGCGCAGATGGACGCCGAGGGTTTCGGCACGTGCACGAACCACGGCGAGTGCTCGCGCGCCTGCCCGAAGGAGATCCGCCAGGAGTTCATCGCGCAGCTCAACCGCGACTTCTTCAAGGCGAGCATCCTCTCGCGGCCGAGGGTCGCCGAGGGCGGAGCCGGCTAGGCGCCTTTACGGCGCCGGGACCTCGAAGGTCCGGTCAGATGCAGATGCTTCAGTGCGCGGCACGGGGATCGTGGCCAAATAGGGAGGGAGCTCCCATGAACGCCAAAGGCGCCGGGCCCGGGAAGCAGGAGAACCTCGTCGGTCTCATCGGCGAGAGCGTGCGGCGGAACTGGACGCGTCCCGCGCTCCTCGACTGGGAGGGGATGGGCCTGACGTACGGCCAGGTCGCGGACGAGATCGCGAGGCTGCACGAGGTCTTCCGGATCTGCCACGTCGCACCCGGCGACAAGATCGCGCTTCTCGGGCGGAATTCGGCGAACTGGGCGGTCGTCTGGCTGGCCGCCGTGACCTATGGGGCGGTCATCGTCCCGATCCTTCCCGATTTCCGGCCGGACGACGTCCACCACATCGTGAACCACTCCGACGCCGTGCTCTTCTTCGTGGCCGAGGCCCTCTTCGCGCCTCTCGACCCGGGCCAGCTGCGCGACGTCGGGGCCGTGTTCTCGCTCGCGGAGTTCCGGCTACTCCACTGCAGGAAGGAGAGCCTCGCGAAAAGCCTCGACGCCGCGGCGCGGTCTCCCCGCGGCCCGCGCCTCCCGGATCCGGAGCATTTCCGTCTCGACGACGTCGGGGACGGCCGCCTCGCGGCGATCGTCTACACGTCGGGGACGACCGGCTTCTCCAAAGGCGTGATGCTCCCGCACCGGAGCCTCCTCGCGAACGTCGTCTTCGCGAAAGAGAACATGCCTCTCGAGCCGGGGGACACGATCGTCTCGTTCCTGCCGCTCGCGCACGCGTTCGGCTGCGCCTTCGAGTTCCTGTTCCCGTTCACGTCCGGCTGCGCCATCACGTTTCTCGCCCAGACGCCCTCGCCGAAGATCATCCTCGACGCGTTCGGCGCCATCCGCCCCCGGCTCATCCTGTCGGTCCCGCTCGTCATCGAGAAGATCTACGCGAAGAGGCTCGCGCCGGTCCTGGAGAAAGATACGACGAAGATCCTGATGATGATTCCGCCGGTGAGGCGGATTCTCCAGCGAAAGATCCGCGCGAAGCTCGTCGCGGTCTTCGGAGGACGGTTCCGGGAGATCGTCATCGGCGGGGCCGCGCTGAACGGCGACGTGGAGCGGTTCTTCCGCGCGATCGATTTTCCGTTCACGTGCGGCTACGGGATGACCGAGTGCGGGCCTCTCATCAGCTATGCGGCGTGGCGCGATCACAAGCTCGGCGGCGTCGGCCGGAAAGTGGACACGCTCGAAGTTCGCATCGACTCGGCCGACCCTCAGCGCATCGCGGGTGAGATCCTCGTCCGGGGCGCGAACGTCATGGACGGTTACTACAAGAACCCCGATGCCACCGCGGCGGCGATCGACCCCGACGGCTGGCTGCACACGGGCGACCTCGGAGTCATCGACGCGGAAGGGACGATCTTCATCCACGGGCGCTCGAAAACGGTGATCCTCGGGCCGTCGGGTCAGAACATCTACCCCGAGGAGATCGAGGCGAAGCTGAACAGCCTCCCCTTCGTCGGGGAATCCCTCGTGATCGAGAGGAACGGCAGGCTCTTCGCGCTCGTCTACCCCGACCTCGAACGCGTCGACCACCTGCGGATCGACGAGCGCGAGCTCGTCCAGCGGATGGAGAAGAACCGGCTCGCGCTCAACCGCATCCTTCCCCCGTACGCCTCGATCGCGAAGATCGACGTCTACTCGGAAGAGTTCCAGAAGACGCCGACGAAGAAGATCAAGCGGTTCCTGTATTCCGGCGCCGCCTGAGTCAGGGATATCCTCTTCGGGCCTTTTCGAAGGAGGATGAAGTCGTGCGAAATCGAGATCGCGTTCCGCTTGTCCTCTGCCTCACGTTCGCCGTCGCGGCGGCCCTCCCGGGCTCTGCCGCGGACCTTCCCGGCCTCGCTCCTCTGGTCCCCCGCGAAGCCTTTTTCGGCAATCCAGTCAAGACGTCGCCCTTGCTCTCGCCCGATGGAACACGTCTGGCCTATCTCGCTCCCGACGACAAGGGTGTCCAGAACATCTGGGTCGAGACGCTCGGCAGGCAGGACGCGGCGCCCGTCAGCCGGGAGGGGCATCGGACGGTGAACCTCTACCGCTGGGCGGAGGACGGCGGGCACATCCTGTACGAGCAGGACAGCGACGGCGACGAGAACTGGCACGTCTACTCCGTCGACCTCGAATCCAAAGAGGTCCGCGACCTGACTCCATTTTCCGGAGTCAAAGCGCGCAACCTGCTGACGAGTCCGGCGCATCCCGACGAGATCCTGGTGGGGCTCAACCGCCGCAACCGCCGCGTCTTCGACATGTACCGCGTTCGTCTCTCCACCGGAGCGGTCCAGCTCGATACGCAAAATCCCGGCGACGTCCTCTCCTGGACGGTCGACCCCGATTTCGTCATCCGCGCCGCGACGGCATTCGATCTGAAGACCGCGCGCACGATTCTTCGGGTGCGCGACGGGGCGGAGAAGCCCTGGCGCGATCTGGTCGTCTGGTCGTTCGAGGACAGCACGATGTTCGGGCAGGTCAACGGCGGAACGGTCACGAGCGGCTTCGCTCGCGATGGGCGCTCGCTGTACGTCGTTTCGGCCCTGCACGCGGACACCGCGCGGCTCGTGCGGATCGACGCCCGGACGGGTCGAGAGCTCGAGACGATCGCCGAACATCCGAGGAGCGACGTCGCCGAAGACTTCAACGCGTTTCCCGACGATAAGCCCCTCGTTCTGACCAATCCGCGGACTCATGGCGTCGAGGCGGTCGGCTTCCAGTATCTCGATTACGAATGGAAATTCGTCGACTCGACCGTCCGCGCCGACTTCGAGGCGCTGTCCAGGAACCACCCCGGCTTTCTCCAGCTCGTCAGCCGGGATCGGAGCGACTCGCGGTGGATCATCGACCAGATCGTCGACGACGGCCCGCAGACATTCCTGCTTTACGACCGAAAGTCGCGGGCCGCCACGGTCCTCTTCGTCGACCAGCCCGCGCTCACGCGCTACCGGCTCGCCCGCCGCAAGCCCATGCTGATTCGCGCTCGGGACGGCCAGGACCTCGTCGCCTACCTGAGCCTGCCGCCGGATGTACCGGCCAGGAACCTGCCGATGGTGCTCGTGCCGCACGGCGGACCGTGGGCTCGAGACGATTGGGGATTTGACCCATGGGCGCAATTTCTCGCGAACCGCGGATACGCGGTGCTCCAGGTCAATTTCCGAGGCTCGACGGGATTTGGCAAGAAGTTCTTGAACGCCGGGAACAGTCAATTCGGTCTCGGGATGCAGGAGGATCTCCACGACGGCGTCCGGTGGGCCATTCGAGAAGGGATTGCCGATCCCAAGCGGATCGGGATCATGGGCGCGTCCGGCGGCGGCTACGCGGCTCTCCGCGGCGTCAGCACCAGCGATCTCTTCGCGTGCGCCGTGGATCTGGTCGGGCCGACGGATCTGAAGGTCCTGTTTTCCTCGATGCCTTCCGAGTGGGGAGCGGTCAAGACGCGCTGGGTGCGGCGGATGGGCGATGTCGAGCACGACGAGGAGCTCAATCGCCGCCTCTCGCCTCTCTACCACGTGGACCGTATCCGCGTCCCGATCCTGATCGGCCAGGGAGCCAACGATCCGCGCGTCAACATCAAGAACTCCGACCTCGTCGTCGAGGCTCTCCGCAAGCGAGGACTGACCGTCATTTACATCGTCTTTCCCGACGAGGGACACGGGTTCGCGCGTCCGGAGAACAACCTCGACTTCTTCGGAAGGGCGGAAGAATTCCTGGGTCGGTATCTGGGCGGACGCAGTGAGCCGTGGACGAAAGTTGCCGGTTCGACGGCCGAGGTGCGCTAAATTTCGCCTGCGAAGGAGGTTCGAGCCGAGATCATGAAAGACCCCGAGGAGCTCCTGAAACTGGCCCGCGGATTTCAGGAGAGCCGCGTGCTGCTCACGGGCGCCGAGCTGAATCTCTTCACGCTGCTGTCGAAGGAGGAGCTGACGGCCGACGCCATCGCGGCGCGGCTCGGAGCGGATTTGCGGGCGCTCACGATCACGCTCGACGCTCTCTCGGCGATGGGGCTCCTCGTCAAGGCGGATGGAACCTACTGGACGGCGCCGGACGCCTCCAGCCTCTCGGAGGACGCCCCCGACTCGATTCTCCAGATGCTGCTCCACGCCGCGGCGCTCTGGGACCGCTGGACGAATCTCACGCGGATCATCGGCGGCACGCCGCTTTCCGAGCGCCCTCCCGGGGACGCGACGCGCGCGTTCATCGGGGCGATGCACGTCGTGTCGGCTCCCCAGGCCGCGGGGCTGGCGGCGGACGTCGGACTCGGAAGCGCGCGCCGGCTGCTGGACGTCGGCGCGGGGCCGGGAACGTACGCGGCCGCATTTCTGCGCGCCGCGCCCGAGCTCCGGGCGACGCTCTTCGACTTCCCGGCCGTCGTCGAGATCGCCCGCGAACGGCTCCTGGAGGCCGGCCTTCTCGACCGGGTCACGCTCGTCGGGGGTGACTTCGAGAGCGACGAGCTCCCGGGAGGACACGACATCGCGTGGGTGTCGGCGATCATTCACCAGAACGGCCCCGCCCAGAACGATGCGCTCTATGGCCGCCTCTTCCGCGCCCTCGCGCCCGGAGGCCGACTCGTGATCCGCGATCACGTGATGGACCCCGACCGGACGCGTCCGCGCGCCGGCGCCCTCTTCGCCATCAACATGCTCGTCGGGACGGCGCACGGAGGGACCTACACGTTCGACGAGATCCGGGCGGGCCTCGAGCGCGCCGGGTTCGTCCGGGTCCGCGCGCTCCGCGCCGGCGACCGGATGGACGCGCTCGTGGAGGCGTTCCGGCCGTAAAGGCGAGCTGCCCGGGATAGAGTCCCGGCCCATGTTCAACCTCGCGATCCCGTGGTTCGAATTCATCGTCCGGGGCGTCGTCGTCTACGTGTTCCTCGTCGTGATGCTGCGCATCACGGGGAGGCGGCAGGTGGGGCAGCTCGCGCCGTTCGACCTCGTCCTCCTCCTCGTCCTGTCGAACGCCGTCCAGAACTCGATGAACGGGGGCGACAACTCCCTCGTCGGCGGGCTCATCTCCGCGTCGACGCTGATCGCCCTCAACTACGGCGTCGGGCTCCTGACGTACCGGAACAAGACGCTCGAGGCGCTCATCGAGGGGCGGCCGCAGCTCCTGATCCACAACGGCCAGCTTTTCGAGGAAGTCCTGAAGAGCGCCAAACTCACGCACCACGAGGTGAACGCCGCGCTCCGGCAGTCGGGCTGCGCGTGCGTGGACGACGTCCACTCGGCGATCCTCGAGAACAACGGCTCGATCAGCGTGACGCCGAAGGCGAAGTCGTGAGGCGGGGGATCCGCGCGCTCGCCTTCGCGGTGACGATGGGCGCGGGGATTGCCCCCGCCGCCGACGCGCCGAAGGCCGCCCCGCCGCTGCGCGTCACGCTCCTCGGCACCGGGAACCCGCGCCCGATGCCCGAGCGCTACGGCCCCGCGATCCTCGTCGAGGCGGCGACCGTCCCGCCCACGCGCATTCTCGTCGATGCGGGGCGCGGCGCGGCCGAGCGCCTCTTCACGGTGGGGGGGCGCGATCTCCTCTCGGGCGTCGATCTCGTCCTCCTCACTCACCTCCACTCCGATCACGTCGTCGGCCTGCCGGACTTCTGGCTCACGGGCTGGGTCTTCGGGCGGTCGAAGCCGCTCGTCCTCCGCGGCCCGGAGGGGAGCGCGGCGCTCATGGCGCACCTCCAGAAGGCGTTCGAGTTCGACGTGAAGACGCGGCGGGACGTGGACGAGCGACTGCCCGGCGCGGGCGTCGAGGTCGACGCAAAGGACGTCGCGCCCGAGACGGTTTTCGAGATGAACGGCGTGAAGATCACGGCGTTCGCCGTGGACCACGGCCCCGTCAAGCCGGCGTACGGCTGGCGGATCGACTACGCGGGGAAGTCGGTCGTCTTCTCGGGCGACACGCGGTACTCGGAGAACCTGATCGCACACGCGAAGGGCTGCGACGTCCTCGTGCACGAGGTCGTCGTGGCGGAGCTCGAGCGTCGCGCCTTCCTCGTGCGCGACCCCGTCATCACTCAGCGGATCATCGACCACCACACGACGGCCGAGGACGCGGGACGAGTCTTCACCGCCGTGAAGCCGAAGCTCGCCGTCTACTCCCACATCGTCCCGTCGCCGGCCACGGCGAAGGACGCCGAAGTTCCGACGCGGACGACGTACGCGGGGCCGCTCGTCGTAGGGGAGGACCTGATGGTGATTTCGGTCGGCGAGACCGTCGACGTGAAGAAGGCGGGCGGCCGCTAGCGAGCCGCGGGCGAGAGCGAGGACGATCACGCCCTCTCGAAGAGGCACACGCCCGACCACGGGCGCGAGCCCTGCGGACCCGACGACTCCGGCAGCATTGCGAGGAGCCGCAGCCCGAACGGCAGCCGCTTCAGGCGCGCGGCCGTCTTCAGGGGAGAGCGGACGTCGACGGGCTTCCAGCCGTGCGGCACGAAGAAGCCCGGTCCTTCTGCAGGCCCGAACTTCAGCTCCGCGCCGGCGGCGCTGAGCTGCGTTCCCGAGTCCTTCTGGATCATCTTCAGGAGGCCCGGCGACGCGATGTCCAGCGCCCAGCTGCGGAAGGTCGCGGGCGACGCGAGGTCCCGCGCGAGGGCGCCGACCTCTTCCGGGGCGAGGTAGATGAGGAGACCCTCGGAGACGACGAGGACGCGGCTCGCGCTCCGTCCCAGCCGCTCGAAGAGCGCGCGTCGGGCGGAAACGTCGGACAGGTCGAGGCCGACACGCTCGAGGGAGCAGACGGGCTTCTCGCCTGCGAGGATCTCCGCCTTGTCCGTCATCATGTCGGGAAGATCCACCTCGACCCATTTCAGAGCCGGCGGCAGGGCCATCCGGTACGGCCTCGCGTCGAGTCCCGCGGCGAGGTTGACGACGAGGTCCGCTCCGGCCCGCACCTGCTCCTCGATGAACTGGTCGAAAAGCACCGTGCGCGCGACCCACGCCCACGCCGCTTTGTCGGAGAACGGGAAGGATCTGGCGATCTCTTCGCCGCGCGGGCCGGCCAGCCGCCGCGCAAACGGGTCCCGGAAAGCCGCGTCGGGACGATCCGTCTCGCGGGCGCGGTACACGGCGACCCAGAGCGCGGTCTCGGAGATGTTCCGGATCAGCGGGCCTCTTTCGGCCATGGGTCACCTCGCTTCTTCGAAGGCCCATTGTTCAACGGCGCAGGGGGCGAAGTCACGCGGCGGCCGAAGATTGGAACGCGCGCGGACCCGAGGTGCGCAGTCCTAGAATCGGGATCGTGAGCGTGCCTTTCCGAGGCGCCGGGCTGCGAAAGGCCCTGACCGCGGGATGCTGCGCGATCCTTCTTCTGGCACCCGTCGAGTTCGTCGCGCGCCGGCTCCTGCGCGGCCGCCCGCCGATCGACGGCGTCCAGAACCGGCTTTTCCGGTACGACGCCCGGCTCGGCTGGTTCCCGCGCGAGAGAAGCGGAGGTTTCCTGACGGTCAACACGCGCATCTTCGTGCGCCACAACAGCGACGGCTTCAGGGACCGGGAGCATGGCGTGAAGACGAAGCCGCGGATCGCCTTCCTCGGGGATTCCTACGTGTGGGGCTACGACGTCGACGAAAGGCGGCGTTTCACGGAGCTCGTGCAGGCGCAGCTCCCGTCCCGGGAGATCCTGAACCTCGGCGTGAACGGTTACGGAAACGACCAGGAATACCTCCTTCTGAAGGACCGGTTCGACGCGCTCTCGCCCGACGTCGTGTTTCTCGTTTTCTGTGCGGACAACGACCATTGGAACAACGACTCGAACAACGTCTACGACGGAATGTTCAAGCCCTACTACCTCGTCGAGAACGGCGCGCTGGTCCTCCGCGGCGTCCCGGTGCCGCGCTCCGTCAAGTACTATCGAATCTCGTCCCCCTGGCTCTTTCGGAGCGCCGTTTCGGGGATCCTCGTGACGGGATTCCTGCGCGCCGTCCAGCCGCGCGCCTTCCGGAATCCCGACCCGACGAACGCGATCCTCGCGGAGACTCGGCGTTTCGTCGAAGCGCGGGGCGCCCGCTTCGCCGTGGGCATGCAGGATGCCGACGCGGACGTCTCGGGGTTCCTGTCGCGCAGCGGGATTCCGTGGGTCTCTCTCTCGAACCCGTACCGCTTCCCGAACGAGGGACACTGGACGCCCGCAGGGCACGCGGTCGTCGCGGAGCGGATCGTCACGTTCATGCGGAAGGAAGGCCTCGCCGAAGGCGCGGAGCCGGGGATGGGTTCACCGCGTTAGGACCGGCCCATCGCGGGTCGGCTCCCGCGGCCACACCGGGCGTGAGGTCGATGCGCAGGGGCGGGCCGCCGTTGTAGAGCGGATTCTCGGATCTCACGAACGCGGGAGCCTTGCCCGGCAGGATCCAGACGTAGGAGTCCGGAGGCTGTTTGCCCACGAGCGGCGCCACGACCCCGGCGACTCCGCCGAGCTCGATCTTCACGACGTAACGGATCGCCTTTCGCGAGGCGCGCCCGAGCGAGAAGGGCGACGTGCCCGACGGCGAGATCGCGAGCTTCACGAGGCGCGGCTTCGGCGCCGCGACGACCATCGACACGGTCGTCAGCGGGGCGTCGGGCCGGATGTTCTTCAAGAGCGTCAGGATCATGCCGTTGGAGAGGTCCGCCGGCAGGTCCATGTGCTCTTCGATGACCTTGTCCTCTCCTCCCTCTGCATAGTGCACGGTCACGACGCCGCTCTTTCCGTCGACCGAGACGTCCATCGGCTGCGGAAACGCCGGGCCCTTCTGCACGAGATGGTCGCTGACAAACCGGAAGGCGCCCTGCTGCGTGAAGACGACCGTCTCGTCCTGGAGCGACCCGTCGAAGAAGCGGAAGACGAGCCGGCTCGTCACGGCGGAGCCGTTCGTCGTCTGAATGAGGTCCCCGTCCGCGAGTTTCTTTCCGTCGGTCGTGCCGAGGGCGAGGAACCCGTGCACCACTCCTTCGCGGTGGAGGACGGCGACGGGCTCGGAGCGCGCCGCGAGCGGAACGAGCGAAAGCAGGGCGACGAGCGCCAGGCGCAAGAGAGAATTTGTTTGCATCGGCTTTCGCTAAGCAAGACTCGTTCCCCCGCGGGTTCCGGGCGGGACGTACTTTCCGCGGCTCGAGGTCATTTCACCGTAGGGGCGGGCTGGGCGGGGATCTCGTCAGCGGCGGGGGAGGGAACTTGCCGTCAGGAATGCCCGGAACAGCTCGTTCTTCGCGACGACGTCGTCGTGCTCGAGCGCGGAGTCGATGAAGACCAGCCGGTTCCTCCGAAGAAGGTCCTGCGTGACGGCGCTCTCCGTAACCGCGACGAACGGGATGTTCCACGCGCGGAGGTCTTCCATCAAGTCGAGCGACTGTTCCCGCGTGCCCCCCTCCGCCGTGTAGATGTCGACGAGCTTGGCGGGGAAACGGTCGATCCAGTGCGCGAACTTCTCC
>DASVJU010000168.1:0-3732 GCA_036385755.1 Thermoanaerobaculia bacterium | reverse complement strand
TCTTCTCGTCCCCCGCTCGGGTGTCTGACGCTGGAAGGGCTCGGTCTCGACGAAAGCGAATTAGAGGCCACGGCAAAACCCGAAGCCCTCGGGTTGATCCAGTTCTCTTCCGGGTCGACGATGGATCCGAGGCCGGTTGCTCTCTCGCACGAAAGCCTTTTGGCCCAGCTCGAGGCGCTCAGAGCCCTCCTTCCATCGGAGAAGGATGTTCCGCGGAAGGGGGTGTCCTGGCTTCCGCTCTACCACGACATGGGGTTGATTGGCTGCCTCCTCGAGGCGGTCTACACCGCTGCTTCCCTGGTCCTGATTCCGCCCGAGCTCTTCCTGGCGAGACCTGCACTCTGGCTACGGGCGATCGCCCGCCATCGCGCAACGATCTCCGTTGCGCCCAGTTTCGCCTACGCGCTCTGTTCCAAGAGGGTGAAGGACGCGGATCTGGAAGGTGCTGATCTCGCGAGCTGGCGGATGGCCCTCTGCGGCGCCGAGCCGGTCTCGGTCGACGCTCTCGACGGGTTCGCCGGGCGCTTCGAGCGATTCGGTTTCGACCGCAGGGCCTTGCGGCCGGTCTATGGACTGGCCGAAGCCTCTCTGGCTGTCACGTTCGCTTCAGGCGATCGCGAGTTGAGATCCTTGCGCGTCGATCCGGTGCGGCTCGCGGCAGCGGGCGAAGTCGTCGACGGGACGAGGGCGATCGTCTCCGTCGGAACGCCGATTCCGGGGATGGAGGTCGAGCTGCGAGATCCGGACGGGAGGGTGCTCGGGGAGCGTCAGGTCGGGCGGATCTTCGTCCGCGGGTCGTCGGTGATGGTGGGGTATTTCGACCAGCCAGAAGCCACTGCGAGCGCACTTACCGGAGGGTGGCTTCAGACCGGCGACCTGGGGTTCGCCTCCGGCGGCGAGCTCTTCGTATGTGGACGGGAAAAGAACGTCATCGTCATCCGGGGGGCCAACCATCATCCGCAGGAGTTCGAGGAGTGCCTCACCGGCGTCGACGGCGTTCGCGCTGGGTGCGCGGTCGCGCTCGGTTTCGTCCCGGAAGGGGAGAATGGCGAGCAGCTCCTCATCCTGGCCGAGCGGGCCAGGAGTGGACCCGCCGACGACGGCCGGACGGACGAACAGATCCGCCAGGCGATCCTGGTGCAGACGCTCATCCGCCCCCACACCGTGCATCTCCTCGACCCCGGGACGATCCCACGTACGTCGAGCGGGAAGCTTCGCCGCGGCGAGGCGCTGCGCCGGTTCGTTGCAGGGGAACTCGGACCGCCATCGAGGGTCGGGCGTCCTCGCCTTCTACTCGAGGTGCTCCGCTCGACTTTTGCGTTTGCGAGGGTGAAGGCCAGCGGCGGGTTCGGCCGTGTCGCCACCTAGATCGAACGTCGATCTCGCCATCGTGGGGGCCGGTCCCGCCGGCCTCGCCGTAGCAATATTCGCCTCGCCTTCCGGTCTCAGGACGGTGATCTGCGAGAGGAGTGCCGGGCCGCCCGACAAGGCATGTGGGGAAGGACTCATGCCGGCGGGCCTGAGAGTTCTCGGCGCCCTCGCCTCCTCCTTCTCAACCCTTCTTCGGTTCTCCGGCTTCGACGGGGGGAAGATTGCTGTTCGCGGGCCCGTTGACGACGCGACCGAGCCGATCGTATCGGGAGCCATGACAGGGACAGTCCCACGTCTTCTCGAAGGAGTTCCAGCCGACGAGACAACCGAGATGCACGCAGACAGCCGAGCGCTCGTGGAGGACGCCCGCGCCGTCCCGGTAGGCCGCGATCTTCTGGACCCCCCGTCGGAGAATCGCCCCTTGGCCACGCCGGAGTCCGCGGGCGGATTCCCTGTCGCCAGGCGTCACCCAGTCGGTGTACTGCGCGGCGACGTTCACGTTCTCCTCGGTGAAGGCAACGGCGGCGCCGAAGGTCACGCGCGAGGGGTCATAGAGCTTCGCCCAGTCGTGATCCCGCCCCTGAATCAGCGCGGAGAGCAGAATTCCGGCGATCGTCCCGTGCGTCATGCCGTTTCCGGAGTCACCCGTGGCGACGTAGACATTCCGATCCCCGGGATTTCGGCCGATGAAGGCCAGGGAATCGACGGACTCCATCACCTGGCCGGACCAGCGGTACACGATCGAGTCGAGGGGGAACCTCTCGCGGGTCCACGTCTCGAGCCGCGCGAACCGATCTTCCGCGTCGTGGGCCTGCCCGGTCTTGTGATCGCCGCCTCCGACGATGAGGAGTTCCGTGCCGGGTGAGCCGGGGATGCGCGCGAGCCGCACGTAGTGGTACGGACTCCGCGAAGCGGCCTGCGATTCGGGCTCCTCGCAGGTATCCCAGTAAAGCGCTCGCGCCACCGACCCGGCAGGGATTCGCGCGCCGATCACATAGGTCCGGTATGCGGCCTGCTTCGTATGGATCGCGAAGAGGTCGTTCACGGGGCTGTTCGTGGCGACGACGACGGCGCGGGCACGAACCGTGCCCCCCGCGGCTTCGACACGCACCGGAACTCCATCCTCGATTGCGGAGACATGGGTGCCGGTGAAGATCTCGCCGCCCGCCTTCTTCAGTGCGGCCGCCAGGCCGGCGACGTAGCGCAGCGGATGGATCTGGCCCTGCTCGGGGAATTTGAGGCAGGGTCCGGTGTCGAAGGTCGCGAGCGGAGCGCGCGGGACTCGTTCGACGCGCGTGAGTCCGGCACGACGGGCCGCCGCGAGCTCCCGATCCAGGACAGAAGGATCGGCCCCGGGGGGGACGAAGAGGTAGCCATCCAGCCGTTCGAACCCGCAGCGGTTCCCGAACTGCGACACCATCGCCTCGATCCAGGCGATCGCCGCGGTATGACTCGCCGCGGCGAGGCGTGCGCCGTCCGCGCCGTGGAGCCGTTCGAGCTCGTCGTAGCGGTCGCCGAGGACGCTGCTGAGGTGAGCCGTCGTCCGTTCGGTCTCGCCACCGGCGATGGGGCCGTCGTCGAGGACGATGACGCTCTGCCCGGATCGCTGGAGCTCGAGCGCAGTCGTCAAGCCGGCGACGCCGGCGCCGATGATGCACACGTCCGCCGAGCGGTCTTCAGCCAGCGGCAATCTTTTCGCGATCCGTGCCGTTGTCGTCCAGAACGAGCGGCTGTCACCCGAGTGTCGATTCAACGGCTTTTCCTCGGGCGATCTCGCTCTGAATCTCGTCCGCTGCCTCTCGATGGCGTCGGCGAGCTTCCTACCTGCGCCTGCTGTTCCAGTAGTAGCCGCCGCCCCCGAACAGGAACAGCAACACGACGACGATGAGGATGGTTTCCATGAGCTTGCCCTCCTTTCCAGAGAGTCGTGTAGACAAAGAGCAGAAGC
Source organism: Thermoanaerobaculia bacterium (assembly GCA_036385755.1). Taxonomy (GTDB): domain Bacteria; phylum Acidobacteriota; class Thermoanaerobaculia; order UBA5066; family UBA5066; genus Fen-183. The sequence goes on along the minus strand of DASVJU010000168.1, from coordinate 413 downwards.
CGTACCGAATCGTATCCGCACGGAAACACCGGCGCAGATCCCGCTTCATCCGGTCAGAAGTGGCTGAAGAGCCCGATCAGGATGATGATCGGAATCGGAATACCGAGGAGCAAGAGAAGAATCGAACGCATTTCAGACCTCCTTTAATCGGCCCAGCCCAGATCGCGCCGCCGTCCCCCGACAACCGCGGCCAGACTCGCGGAGAACGCCCCGACGAGAAGTGCGACGACCAGCCAGTAGAGGGAATGGGCGACGGCCTTGCGGGCGTCGTCGATGGCCTGACGCTCGGCCGCCACGACTTGATCGACACGACTGGCGGCGTCTGCCGGATTGAGTCCCGCGCGGGTCGAGACGAGAGCGGCGAGGTACGTCTTGTCCGGAGAGGCCATCGTTGGCTGGCGCAGCGCCGCGGC
>DASVJU010000167.1:0-4887 GCA_036385755.1 Thermoanaerobaculia bacterium | reverse complement strand
CGGTCGCTCGCGTTCGAGAGGAAGCGCGGGACGAAGCGCTCGAGCTCCGGAGCGGAACCTTTCGCTTCCACGAGGACGATCACCTTCTTCGGCTTGACGGTGGGGGTCGGGGATGAGGCGGCCACGGCGCGAGACGCGGCGGCACACGCGAGGAGCGGCACAAGAGCGGCGAAAATTGCGGAGCGGCGCGGGAATCTCATGGCGCGAAAGTGTACGCCCGCGCCACGACCTCACCCGGCCTGTGCCGGAGCGTCACGTCGAGAACGGCGAGGACTCCGGCGTCGGGCGCGACGCACACGAGGACGTAGCGACCGCCGAGGGGCTTCGCGAGACGCGTCACGGCCCCGATCGTGAAGATGTGCGTCTTCTCGTACGTGCCGCCGGTGAGCGCCGACGTGTCCTCGAGCGTCGCCTCGAGCGTGTGCCAGTCGGCGTCCGAGACGTCCAGCGTGAAGACGTTGATCCTCGCCGCGGCCATCGTTGCGAAGGCGCGTGTGAGGTCGCGCCCCTCGCGCGGTGAGCCCTCGATTCCGAGCCCCCATCCCAGAAAGAGGAGCGCCTTTCCCCCGGGAATCGGAATGAGCGCGCGCGCGACGAGGTCGAGGGCGCGCTCGACGTTCGGCGCCCGACGGGCTGCATCGGCGTCGAGGCCAGCCGCGAGAGACGGAAACGGCGATCTCACGCTCGCAGGAGGGGTGTTCTGGAGCAGGCCGTCGTCGAACGCGGCCTCCAGCACCGCCCGGTCCGCGGTGAAATCGCAGAGCAGCGTGAGGTGCGAGTCGAAACGCACGACGGCAACCCGGTCCGTCGGGACCAGGGTATCGAGCAGCCGGCCGATCTCCGCACGCACGCGCATGAGACCTTTTGCCCGGTGGCGGCCGATGTCGGCCTGCAGGAAGAACACGAGGATGCGGCCCGGGGGATACCGCACGGCGCTTGCAGCTCCGCCCACGGGAGGTTGCGCGGCGCCCGCGGCGTCGACCGGCCCCTCGGACTTCCCCGCGGGAATCCACTCGGCCGACTCGACCTCGAGCTCTTTTCGTCCCGCGCGCACGCGGAAGTCGGACGCGACGAGGTCCGGGATGGCCTCTCCCGTTCCGTCCGTCACGTAGGCGTCGAGGATGACACGCGCCACCCGCACGTCTCCCTGGACGCGTGGGACCCGTGCGGGCGCGGGCGATTCGCCGGCGCGAAGGGCCGGGCCCGCGAGAAGCGCAAGAGCGACGAGTGCCGCGCGCGCAGCGAGACCGATGGGCGTCCGTCGCAGAGGGCGGTCCTCCTCCCGTATTCTCCGTCCATGGAAGAAACGGGCCAGGTCGACGTCCTCGTGATCGGCGCCGGGCCGGTCGGCCTCGCCTGTGCGCTCGAGGCGGCGCGCCAGGGTCTCTCGCACGTCGTGATCGAGAAGGGCGCGCCCCTTCAGACGCTCGTGCGCTGGCCCACGCACACCGTCTTCTTTTCGACGCCCGAGCTCCTCGAGATCGGCGGGCATCCGTTCGTCACGGCCTCGGGCAAGCCGACGCGGCGCGAAGGCCTCGCGTACTACCGGATGGTCGCCGAGCGCGAGGGACTCGTGATCCGCCACCACGAGAAGGTCACGTCCCTCGAGCGGGCGGGCGACCTGTTTCGCGTCGTCACGACGAAAGGCATCCACGCGGCCCGCGCCGTCGTCGTCGCGACGGGATTCTTCGACACGCCGAACCTCCTCAGGGTGCCCGGCGAGGAACTTCCGAAAGTCTCGCACTACTACACCGAGCCCTATGCGCATACGGGGTCGGATGTGCTCGTCGTCGGCGGCAAGAACTCGGCCGTCGAGGCGGCGCTCGACCTGCACCGAAACGGAGCCCGCGTGACGATCGCCGTGCGCGGGCACGGCTTCGGGGCAAGCGTGAAGTACTGGCTGAAGCCGGACATCGAGAACCGCGTCAAGGAAGGGTCCATTCGCGCGGACTTCGACACGCGCGTCGTCTCGATCGAGGACGACGTCGTCATCCTCGAGACGTCGGGACGAAAGTTCGAGATCCCGAACGACTTCGTCTTCGCCCTCACGGGCTATCGCCCCGACTTTCCCCTCCTCCGCACCCTCGGCATCGCGATCACGGACGACCTTCACGTCGTTCACGACCCTGCGACGATGGAGACGAGCGTGCCCGGTCTCTATGTGGCGGGCGTCGTCGCCGCCGGCATCGAGATCGGAAAGCTCTTCATCGAGAACGGCCGCCTGCACGCGGTCGCCATCGTGAAGAACATCCTCGCGCGCCGCGGATCCGCACCCGCGGCGCCCCTCGGCGCTCCTCCGATTCGCCGATTCCAGGACGGCGACTGAGCGCCTGAGCGCGCAGTTCCCGGTTGGGAGTCATGAGCCGGCGGGACGCCTCTAGTTTGAGTGCGTCTTCACTGCGGGAGCCGGCTCGGGGGCGTCGGGAAACGAATTCACCTTGTTCTCGATCGGCGGAAGGGTCTTGAGGAAGTCGTAGAGCATGCCGAGGTCGTCCTCGGCGAGGCCCGAGAGAGGGAGCCAGGGCATGACGGTGTTGCGGCCCTTCGGCGCGGCCGGCGCGTTCTCGCCCGTCAACGACTCGAACGCCTTGAAGCGTCCGATGAACTCGGCCTTCGTCGCCCTGCCGAGGTACGCGTCGGGGTGCGGGGTGAGATTGGCCGTGACGTTGCGCCCCCAGGGGCCCTTCATGACCCAGCCGCCCGAGTAGTCCTTCCCGGGCAGGAGCTTCCCCTTGTCGTCGTGCGGCGTGTGGCATTCGCGGCAGCCGCCCACGACCGAGAGGTAGCGGCCGTAGCCGAGGCGATCCGTCTTCGGGTCCGGGGCCGACACGGGGCCGTCGAGCGGTTTCGGCTCGAGCTTGACGAGGAGGTTGACCGGGAAGTCGAGCTTTCTGACGGGCACCGCGTGCTTCACCGGGGCGAGCGTTCGGATGTAGGCGACGATGGATTTCGCGTCCTCGTCCGAGAACTGGCGATACGCCTTGTACTGCATCATCGGGAAGAGCGCATTGCCGTTCTTGTCCACGCCCTCGCGCAGCGCGCGGAGAACTTCGCCGTCCGTCCACGAGCCGAGGCCGTGCTCGGGGTCGGGCGTGATGTTCTGGGCGCAGACGATGCCCGGAACGGCGAATGCCTTGCCGAAGGGGAAACCGCCCTGTCCGGCCGTCCCCGGCTTGAGCGGGATCCCGAAGCGGTCGGCCTGGACATCGGAGTGACACGTGAGGCAGTCCGCCACGTGCTCCACGAGGTACGCGCCTCGCGCGAGCCGGGCGGGCGTCATCTCGATGTGTTCGGCCGAAGGGGGCCGTTGCGCGGGGCGACGAAGCGCGAGGGCCGCCACCGCGATGCCGACGAGGACGACGAGGCCGACGGCCGCGTAAAGGAACACCCGAATCAGTTTCTTCATGAGGCGGGATTATCGCGCTAACCCCCGTCCTCATCCTCGAAGAGGCTCCGCTGCGGCCGGCCCGCGCGCCGCGCGGGATCCGGCGGCCCGGGCAGGGGCCGCGCCGGCGGCTCCTGCACGGACGGATCGTCCACGCGGGGCGAGTTGAGCCGGGGAGAGACCACGAAGGACTCGAGCGCGCCGTCGGGAAGCGGCCGAAGGATCTCGCAGAGTCGAGCTGAGTCCTCGAGGCCGGCGTCGAGCCAGAGCGCCTCGGCCTCTCTCTCGAGGATCACGGGCATCCGGTCGTGCACGGGCGCCACGTCGGCGCTCGCGTCCGTCGTCAGGAGCGCGAACGTGCGCAGCGGAGGCCCCTCGGGCGGATGCCACTCGTCCCACAGCGCCGCGATGGCGAAGGGCTCCCGGGACCGCGCGCGGAAGGCGAAGGGGACCGACTCGGGACCGCGGCGCCTCCATTCGTAGAAGCCGTCCGCGGGCACGAGGGCTCGCCGGTGGCGAAAGGACTCGCGGAAGCTGGGCTTCGTCGCGGCCGTCTCGGCGCGCGCGTTGATGGGGCGGCCGGCGTCCGAGGGGTCCGCCACCCACGCCGGGACGAGGCCCCATCGCATCGGCTCGAGAACGCGTGCGCCCGCCCCCGCGCCCGATTCAGAAAGGCGCACGACCGGCAGGTCCTGCCCGGGCGCCGCGTTCCACCGCGGACGGAGCGGCGCCGGTTCGCCGCGAACGCGAAACCGCGAGATCAGGACGTCGGCGGGCGAGGTGATCCAGTACCGGCCGCACATCGGCACATTGTGACGCGTTCAGAGGTCTCAGCCCACGGCCGCGGCGGGAGGCGTGAGCCGGGTGCCCTCCGGATCGCTCGCGAACGCGGGCCCCGGAGCCGTTTTCCCGGTCTGCCCTCCGTGACGATTCCACCAGCGCTCGGCATCCTCCCGGTTCCAGGGCTCGGGCAGGGGAATCTCCGCGAGCCGTGCTGCGAGCGCGTGGGCTGTTTGCGGCCTGTCGTCGGGCTCCTTCGCGAGGCAGTCCAGGAGGACGCTCTCCAGCCCCGGAGGAATCGGCGTGGCGACCCGGCGCGACGGCGGGACCGGGATCGTCGAGGCGTGGTCGTGAATCGTCTCGAGAGCCGTCGACCTCTCGAAGACGGGCAGGCCCGTGAGCAGCGTGTACCCGACGGCTCCGAGCGCGTAGAGATCGGTGCGGCCGTCCACGGCGCGCCCGAGCGCCATTTCCGGCGGCATGTAGGCGGGCGTCCCCGCAAGGAGACCGGTCTGCGTGAGATCCGCCCCCGACGCGAAGAGCGTCTTCACGAGGCCGAAGTCGAGGACCTTCACGAAGTCCGGGTCGCCGCCGTAACGGGACAGGAAGATGTTGCCCGGCTTGATGTCGCGGTGGACGAGGCCCGCGGAATGGGCCTCCGCCAGCGAGTGGCAGACCTGGCGCAGCACGTGGACGACGCGTCCCGGAGACAGCGGCCCGAA
>DASVJU010000166.1:0-9474 GCA_036385755.1 Thermoanaerobaculia bacterium | reverse complement strand
CGCCGTCACGAGGATGACCTTCGGCGCGAGCGGCCCGTCGGCCAGAGAGCTCAGGCTCTTCACGACGTCCATGCCGGTGAGGCCCGGCATCTTGAGGTCGGTGAGAACGACTTCGGGCCGGATCTCGGCCGCCTTCGCGAGGGCCTCGCGCCCGTCCGCGGCGGCGGTGACCTTGTATCCCTCGTCTTCGAGGATCAGGGCGAGCGATTCGCGCTGATGCTTCTCGTCATCGACGACGAGGAGAGAAGCCTTCGGTTCTTTGGCGCTCACGGTGCTCACGGGAAGAGATTACCGCGCCGGCCGCTCAGCCGCCCGCGGGCAGGGAGACACGGAAGAGGGCGCCGGATCTTCCGTCGACGCGCTGACCGGCCGTGACCCTTCCCCCGTGCTCCTCGACGATTCGCTTCACCATCGCGAGGCCGAGGCCCACGCCCCCTTCCTTCTTCGAGAAATAGGGATCGAAGAGGCGCGAGAAGTCGGCCTCGGGAATTCCGGGCCCCTCGTCTTCGACGGAGAGGACGAGACGCCGGCCGGATTCCTCGATCCCGCTCTCGGCGGAGAGACTCACTCTGAGGAGGCCGCCGTGCCGCTCCATCGCCTGAATGCCGTTTTGCAGGAGGTTCCAGATCGAGGACTTGAGGAGGTTCGCGTCGGCCCGGAGGAGCGGCACCGCCTCCGGAATGTCTGCCTCGATCGTGACGTGGGCCTGCGCCGCCGTCTCGGCGAGGTCCGAGAGAGTGTGGCGCACGAGAGCGGCGAGGTCCGTGGGCGCGAACGCGAGGGTGAGGGGTCGCCCATACGCGAGGAAGTTGTTGATCAGGATCGCGAGGCGGTTGATCTCCTCGCGGAGCGCCTCGATGCGCGCGCCGTAGTCGGCCGCGGCGGCCTCGTCGCCCGGGCGGTGGCGGCGCCTCAGGACGTCGAGGCCGAGGGACAGCGCGTTCAGGGGGTTCTTGATCTCGTGGGCGAGGCCGGAGGCGAGGTGGCCGATCTCGGCGCGCTTCTCGGCGCCCGCGAGGCGCACCTCGAGCTCCTGCCTCTCCCGCAGCTTCTCCGTCATGTAGTTGAAAGTGGAGGCCAGCCGCCCGATCTCGTCGTCGCGGTCGACCGGCACCGTCACCTCGAGCCGCCCTTCGGCCACCTGGGCCGCGCCGTCGGCGAGCGCGTCGAGGGGACGCGTCGCGTTGCGCGTGAGGACGAGCATGACCGCGAGGCCGAGCGCGAAGACGCCGAGGAGTGCGAAGAGGCGGCGCCGGAAGTTGTCCGCGAGCTGTGTGCGGATGTTCTCGAGGGTGTAGGCGATCTCCACGTGACCGCGGAGGTGGCCGTCGACGACGATCGGCACCACGATCTTCCGGTTCGTAGGCCCCGAGCCGATGACGCCGGAGATCACGATGTCCTTCGGGCTCGGCGTTCTCCTCGGTCTCCGGGCGGCGATTCCCGGGGGCTCGGCTTCGCTCAACAACCTGCCCGTTTCGTCCGCGACCTTGATGTTCTGGAGGCCGCGGGCGCGGAGCGCCGCCGTGTAGTCCTCGAGGACCTTCGGGTCTTTCCAGCCTTCGGGGCCGATCTGCGTCTGCCCCACCTCGATCGCCTTCGCGATCATCTGGTACGAGGCGTCCGCCTCCTCCACGGTCTCGTCGCGGGTCTGGAAGTAGACGAGCGTCTGCGCGATCGCGGCGAGCACGAGGATGCCCGCCCACGTCAGGCCGAGGCGTGTGGAGAGCCGGATTCCCCGGACGCGGGAGCCGCCGATCACGGCTGCCTCATGGGACCTTGAAGGAGCGATACGTGAAGTAAAGCCCGAAACCCACGAGCAGGACTCCGGCGGCGATCGTCGAACGGGACACCCAGGAGCCCGCGCGGGAACGCCAGCGATCGGCCAGCTCGATGAGGAGCGTGAACCACGAGAAGACGCCGAGGCCCACCCCGAGCGCGAAGCCGCCGGCTCCGGCCGCCGAGGGCACGAACAGCCGGTGTCCGACGAGGAACGAGATGAAGAGCGTCCAGTTCACGAAGAGAGCCGGGTTCGCCGCCCCCTGCAAGAGGCCCGTCAGCATGGGAAACCGGGAGAATCCCTCGCGCGCGTCGGACGGACGGGGCGTGAATTGAAGCCGCGACGATTCGAGGTCCGCCCGCTCCGCATCGCGCCGCGCGTCCACGAGAAGGACCTTCGCGCCGTAACCCACGAGGAAGACGGCGAGCGTCCCCTTGACCCACGGGTTCGTCACGACCTTCTCCAGGATCCAGCCGAGGCCGAGCCCGATGAGAGCGCAGATGAACATGTCCACGGTCGCGCCGCCGAGGGCGACGCGGTAGGCGTCGCGTTTCCCGCCCTGAAGGCTCTTTCTCAGGCATGTGACATTGAGCGGGCCGGGCGGAATCGCCCCGATGAACCCGGCGAGAAAGCCCATCACCAAGGCCAGCGGGAAAGCCGCCACGGGTTCCTATCCTCTCACGGCCCCCGTTTGCGGCTCCCGCCGCCGGGGCGTACAGTGACGGCGTGAGACGTTATCTCGTTGGCGCCGCCGCGGTCCTCTTCCTCGCGGCGGCGGGCACCCCCGTACGCGCCCAGGAGCGCCTGGAGTTCGAGCCGAAAGTGGGGGCCGTGGGCGGGCGGGTCGTCGTCAAATCGGGCGTGCCCGCGGGCGCGCAGCTCCTGGTCGGCGGCAAGCCGGTGGGCGTCGTGAAGGAAGGTGACGGCCGCTCGTCGTTTGTCGTGCCGCCCGGCCTTTCGAGCAGCGCGTTCCTGGAAATCGTGAGCGGAGGCCGGACGATCTCGAAGAGCGCGGTGCCGTTCATCGTTTCCGGCGCGTCTCTGGCGGCGCCGGCGAAGCTCATCGGCCTCAAGGAAGCAATCGACGTCTTCGGCTATTCCGACCCGCGACCTTCGGGGGGAGAGAAGCCCGAGCCAAGAGCGCGCCCCGTCCTGAAGCTGGACGATGACGAGATCCTGACGATCGGCGAGCCCGCGCCTTTCCGGCTGGGGCCCGCGGTCGACAGCAGCGATATCGCGTCGGCGGGTCGCTCTCCCATGGCGGGCACAGGCCTCCTCATCACGGCGCGGCCGCCGAAGAAGAAGACGCCCGTCCCCCTTCCTCCTCCGCCGCCTCAGGACTGAGCGGACCGAGCGGCCTTAGCGCTCTTCCGCACGTCTCTCCGGCGAGCGCCCCGCCCGCCTCCAGCGCCTCCCGAAACACCGTTCCGACGGGCCCCGGTTCGAGCAGAAACGCGTCGTGGCCGTGCGCGGAGACGAGCGTGCGCGATTCGGCCCCCGCGGCCCGCGCCCACTGGCGCACCCCTTCCTCGGGGTAGAGAGCGTCGTTCGTGATGCCGACTCCGGTGAGCCGTCCCTGAAACACCGAAAGCGCGGCGGCGGAACCGCCGCGGCCGCGGCCGACGTCATGCGCGTCCATTGCACCGAGAAGCGCGAGGTAGCTCTCCGCGTCGAAGCGCTCGACCAGTTTCGCGCCGTGATGGGTGAGGTACGACTGCACCGCGAACGTCTCTCCTGCCCCTGGCAGGCGCGCGAACCGGCTCTCGAACTCCGCCGGAGAACGGTACGTGAGCATTCCGACCATGCGCGCGATGGCGAGGCCCGCGGCGGGGCCCGCGGCCTCGATCGCCTGACGCTGGACGTGGTTCCAGCCGATCGCCCATGCCGTGTGCGCGGCGGGCGCCGCGAAGACGACCGCGGCGCCCGCGCGGTCCGGAAACGTCGCCGCCCACTCGAGAGTCACCATTCCGCCGAGGGACCCGCCCGTCACGAGCGCGACGGAGGAGATGCCGAGAGAATCAACGAGGATTTCCGCGAGATGTGCCTGATCGCGAGTCGAGATGGCGGGGCCTGAACCAGTATTCGAAGAATCTTTTCTTTGGATTCTCTTGAAAGTCGTGCCATAGCACGAGCCCAACAGGTTGGGGCAAAGCACGGCCCACTTGTTCGTGTCGATCGCGTTGCCCGGTCCGATGACACTTCCTTTCCATCCGCCGAGAGTCTCGGGCGACCCCGTGAGCGAATGGAAGACGAGGACGAGGTTGTCGCGGCGCGCATTCAGCGCGCCCTCGAGAACATAGGCCTGCCGCACGTCCCGCAGAATCTCGCCGGACTCGAGTGCGAAGCGCGGCGTGACGTGGACGCCCCGTCTAGGCGGAAGCCCGGTCACGTTCGCACCGCCTGGCGGAGAGCGAGGTCGAGGTCCTGGGTGAGGTCCCGCGCGTCTTCGATTCCGACGGAGAGACGGATGAGATCGGGCGTCACGCCGGCGCGCGCGCGGTCCTCGGGCTCGAGCTGCTCGTGCGTCGTGGACCACGGGTGGATCACGAGACTCTTCGCGTCGCCCACGTTCGCGACGAGGGAGAAGAGCTTCAGGTTCGCGATGACCTTCTTCGCCTCTTCTTCGCCGCCCTTCACGCCGAACGTCAGGACGCCGCCATACCCCCCCTCCAGATACCGGGTGGCGGGCTCGTGCGCGGGATGCGAAGGCAGGCCCGGGTACCGCACCCACGAGACGGCGGTGTGCGCCTCGAGGAAGCGCGCGACCGTGAGCGCGTTCTCGCTGTGGCGCTGGATGCGGAGATGGAGCGATTCGAGGCCCTGAAGGAACAGGAACGAGTTGAAGGGCGACAGCGAGGCGCCGAGATCGCGCAGGAGGACGACGCGGAGGCGGATCGCGAAGGCCGCCGGGCCGAACGCGTCCGCGAACGAGAGCCCGTGATACGCAGGCTCGGGATCCTTGTAGAAGGCCTTGAAGCGGGGGTTCGTTCCCCAGTCGAACTTCCCGCCGTCCACGACTGCTCCGCCGATGGCCGTCCCGTGGCCGCCGATCCACTTCGTCGCCGAGTGGAGGACGACGTCCGCCCCGTGTTCGATCGGGCGGCAGAGGAGCGGCGTCGCGAACGTGTTGTCGACGACGAGCGGCACGCCCGCATCGTGGGCGACCCTCGCGAGGGCCGTGAAGTCGGGCACGTCGAGCTTGGGGTTGCCGATCGTCTCGACGTAGACGGCGCGCGTCGTGTCGTCGATGGCCCTGGCGACCTGCCGGGCGTCGTTCGCGTCGACGAACTTCGTCCGGATGCCGAGGCGGGGGAGCGTGTGCTGGAAGAGCGTGAACGTGCCACCGTAGAGCGCCGACGAGGAGACGAGCGAGTCACCGGCCTGCGCGAGGTTCAGAATCGCGAGCGTCTGGGCGGCCTGGCCGGACGCCGTCGCGACCGCCGCGACGCCCCCTTCGAGCGCCGCGAGGCGGCGCTCGAAGACGTCGTTCGTGGGATTCATGAGGCGCGTGTAGATGTTCCCGAACTCGCGCAGGCCGAAGAGGTTCGCGGCGTGCTCGGGGCCGTTGAACACGTAGGACGTCGTCGCGTAGATCGGCACGGCCCGCGCGTTCGTGGCGGGGTCGGCGGTCTCCTGCGCGGCGTGCACGGCGAGGGTCCCGGGGCGGTAGCGGGGTTTCGGTTCGGTCGTGGTCGACATGGGCTTCTCCCTTTTCGTTCGTCTCTGCGTTCGTTTCTCGAATCTTTCGGGCACAAAAAAAACCGGCCCTCTCGCGTGAGAGGGCCGGTTGGGGAATCCGATGAGCGTGTGCTCCCGGTTCGCCTGGATTCGCGGGGTCTAGGTCGGTTGTCTCCTCGACCTCGCGAAGCCGCCGTCCGTCTCCCGCAGGGGAGCTCCGGACATCGAACACATGGACATACAAATTCGAACCGTCGCGGCCTTGACGGCGCTGGTCGCGTTCAGGCAGACGGAGATCGGGCGGTTCGACATGTTCGGGCGACCTTAGAGACGTCGGATCATTTGGTCAAGAGAATTTAAAGTCGAAGGTGGTTTTCAGGAGCGGCCACGGCCGTAGCCTCCAGCGCCGCCGCCGCCGTAGCCGCCACGGCTCCCGCCGCCGCCGCCGCCGCCCGTGCGGGGCTCCTGCGGGCGCGCCTCGTTGACGCGGAGGGCGCGGCCCTCGAGCTCCTGGCCGTTCAGGGCGCCCATGGCCTTCTGCCCGTCGGCATCGGACATCTCGACGAAGCCGAATCCCTTGGACTGACCGGTGTCGCGGTCGGAGATGACGCGGGCCGACTCGACGGCACCGTACGCCTCGAAGATGGACCGGAGCGTGTTGTCGTTGACGGCGTAGGAGAGGTTTCCGACGTAGAGCTTCATGGAATGAGAATCCTTCGCAACAGATGCGATCTGGTAGGGCTTCTCGCGTCGATCAGGCGGGAAGCGGGTTCGGGAGATGGTGAGAACGAAACATAAAGCGACGGGGACCACCTGGGTTCACGGCCCGCTCCGCCTATTTCTGCGCGTCGAGAAAGGGGAAGAGAGAGGGCGAACGCGAAGAATTGCATCACGCCCGGGAAGCCAAAGTCAAATTGATATCGGCCCCCTGGCAGAGGCGTAGCCTGCCCGAATGCCGACCCTCGAGTTCCCGCTCGACCTTCCCGGCGTGACCCGCGGCGCCCTCTGGGAGTTTCACCGCGACCCCTCGGCGCTCGAGAGGCTCACGCCGCCCGAGAAGAAGATCCGGGTCGTCGAGCGGCCCAGGGACATGCATGCGGGCGCCCGCGTCGTCCTCCGGGTCCGGCAGTTCGGCCTCTGGTTGACGTGGATTTCCCTCATCGACGTCTGGGAGCCCGAGACGCGGTTCGTGGACGTGCAGGAGAAGGGTCCCTTTGCCTCGTGGCGGCACGAGCATCTCTTTTTCGAAGGCCGGCTCCTCGACCGGGTGACTTACGAGGTGCCGCTCGCGATGGTGGGCGGGAGGCTCGCCGACCGGGCGCTCGTAAGGCCGGAAATCGAACACATGTTCGAGCACCGGCACCGCGTCACGGCCGCCGCCCTCCGCCCCGGGGCGTGAACGGCGAAATCCCGGGAACTTCCGGCCGTCTTCCGGGTCGAAACCCGGGGAGATCGATGCGATGCCTGCCCGGATTCTCGCCTTCGACGCCTCTCGGGGCGAGGAATCGCGTGTGAGAATGACTGCCGTGAAACCCCTGGCGGCCTCGGCCCACCACCATCCGGCCGATCGCGACTGGCCCGGAGACGAGATCGCCCTCAGCCGGTTTCTCTCGGGTGACGTCCTCGGGTTCGAGCAGATCGTGCGCTACTACGGGGCGATGGTCTTCTCGCTCGCGGCGCGCCTCGTCGGCCCCGCGGATGCGGAGGACGTCGTGCAGGAGACGTTCCTGCGCGCCTACCACGGGCTCGGGAAATTCCGGGGCGAGTCGAGCCTGAAGACGTGGCTCTACGCGATCGCGCTGAACCGCGCGCGCGCCCGCATGGGAACGCTCGGACGGCTGCGCGCGATGTTCGTCCCGGGACGCTCCCGTGAAGACGACCCTTTCGCGAGCCTGGACGACGCGGCCGATCCTGCCGCCAGCCCCGAGGAAAACGCCGTCCTCAAGGAACGCCGCGTGCGTCTCCGCGCGGCAATCCGCGCGCTGCCCGAGGAGTTTCGTGCCGCCGTGCTGCTGCGCGACCTCGAAGAGCTTTCGTACGAAGAAGTCGCGGAAGTGCTCGGGATTCCGATCGGAACCGTGCGCAGCCGTCTCGCGCGCGGACGCGCGCTTCTCAGGGAAAATCTCAAGGAGAAACTCTCGTGAGCGCCCGACCGTACGTCCCCCGCCTCGAAGGCGAGGAGCTCGACCTGCTGATTTCCCGGTCTCTCGACGGCGACCTCTCGCCGGAGGAGACGCGCGACCTCGAAACCGTCCTCGCGAACGACGCCGCGGCCCGAAAGCGCCGCGAGGAGCTGGCCGGCCTCGTGGCCGAGGCGCGCGCGCTTCCCGCGCCCGCGCCGCCGTTCGCTCTTTCGACCCGCGTGAACGCGAACGTGTCCGAGAAGACCGCGCGCGGGGGATCGATCTTCCATCGGTTCGGTTTCTACCCGCCGCCCGGGATGGCGATCGGCGCGATCGTGGTCCTGGGAGTCGTGGCCGTCGCGATCACCGTGATGAATCCGGCGCCGAAGCGGGTCGGCCCGGCCATCGCGCAGCGGGCCGACGGACCGGTCGACGTGTTTTTCCAGGAGGGGGCGCGCCCGAAGGATGCCGCACGGGGCGGCGCGGGAGACGCCGCGAAATCCGCCGCGAAAGCTGCCGCAAAGAGGGCCGCGCCGGCACCGAGCGAGTCCGTTGCCGCCCGGATCGCGTCGAAGGACAAAGCGCAGGACGAAGGCGCGACCGCTCTGTCGGCGCCGGCGTCCGAGCCGTCCGGACCCCCGGCCTCGCGCCTCGAGCCGAAGCAGGCCGCGTCCGTCGTGGCTGCCAACGAGCCCGCGCTCGACGAAAAGCTGAAGAAGCTCGCGAAGACCGAAGCGGACGCGGATGTGGCGCGGAATCGTCAGGCGTCCGCGGAATCGCCCGCCCTCGCGGCCGCGGCTCCGCAGGCAGCGGGAGGCGTTGCTCCGGCTCCTGCGGTCCGGGCTCCCGCGGTTCGAGCGATGCGATCCGTGGAGACGCGCACCTGGTCGGTCGCGATTCGGGGCGAAGGCGCGCGGCGATGGATGCTGCGCCGTGCCCCCGAGAGCCGGCCGCCGTCGGCGTCGGCTCCGGCCTCGTCGTTCCGCGTCACGCTCGACGCGGAGGGCCGGGTGACCGCCGTGCGCGCGCTCGATGCGCGCGTCGCCCAGCCCGCGCTTCTCGAGTTCGTGCGCGGTCTCGTTTTCGCGCCCGTGGCAAGCCGCGACGCGAACGCCGTGGGCAGCCTGGCCGACGGGTCCGCGCGCGACCGCGAACAGAAGGCGAATGAAGAGCGCACGGACGCTCTCTCCGGGAAGAAAGGGGACAAGATCGAGAATCCGTCCGAGATCGAGGTCGAGGTCTCGGCGCACTGAAGCGACCGGCTCGCTTTCCCGACGCGTTTCTTGACGCCCGTCTCGGCCCCCCCTACACTCCCGTTCCCTTCGGAAGCGAGCCGAAGTAGCTCAGTTGGTAGAGCAACTGATTCGTAATCAGTAGGTCCCCGGTTCAAGTCCGGGCTTCGGCTCCAGTCTTTGTTGACCTAACCCCCGAAAACCCCTATAGTTACAGGCGAAAATAGGGTCGCAGGCGTTGATCGGCTGTGCGCCCCGTTTACCGCCGGTCGGGCAAGGAGCGGGCAAGGTAACTCGACAGAGGCGGCCGACTGATTCTCCTTGCTCACGGGGGACAGAGTGGATCAGCCGCTGGGATTCAAGATCACGCGTCGATCGCTCGACACGCTCGGTCCTGAGGCTCGCTCCGTCGGGGGGAAGTGGCACTCGGACCGCGAGCTGAAGGGCTTCTACCTTCTCGTGTAGGGCCGCAATGGGAATTGCGATGCCCGTTGGCGCGCTCAGACCAGAAGCGTCGTGATCGTCTGCGCACACCTCGGCCCACTCCAGCGCCCTCTGCGGATCTTCTGGGCCGCCCTTCAGGCTGCTTTTCGAACGAGTATCGGCAGTAGCCGTTCCGCGTCGAGGTAGTCGATGCGAAACGGAAGATCCAATGGGCCTTCGC